>NZ_JBKYMO010000135.1:0-12503 GCF_047302915.1 Massilia sp. CT11-108
GGTACAGGCGGTATGCCGCGCGCGCGCTGCCGCCGGGCGACGCGAGCGGCGCGCTGTCCGCGCAGTTGCAGGAATCGGCCGCCAAGACGCTGGCCATCTTCGCGGGCGACGGCAACCAGGGCGGTTATTTGGCCGTGTCAAAATTCCTCGAGCGCATCCCCGCCGCGGAGCAGGAAAAGGCGGCCACCGTGTTCATGAAGATGCTCAACGGCGCCATGTGGGAGCTGTGGCAGGCTGCGCGTGCGCGCGCCGGCGAGCAACCCGCCACGCCCACCGAGGCCCACGGCCGCTTCCTGCAGCAGGCGACGAACGCCTTGTCGGACAGCTTTTTCTACGGCGCTCCCGTGTTCCTCGCGCTGGACGATTTCAAGGAAGTGAAGGCGTCGGTGCTGCAGGTGACGCGCTCGCCCGGCAAGAAAGTGGTCTATGTGGGCTGCCTGTTGCTGGTGCTGGGCATTTTCTCGATGTTCTACATCCGCGAGCGTCGCGTCTGGGTCTGGGTGAAACCGGCACCTGGCGGCGGCACGCATGCGCTGATGGCGATGAGCACGCAGCGCAAGACGCTCGATTTCGAGCGCGAATTCGAAGACTTGAAGACCAAATTGCCGCAATCGGCGTAAGCTAGCAGAGCAAGGAAACAGGAGACACCCATGGACATTTCATCCGCATCGCAAGCGCAAGGCGCGGCGTACACCCGCCCGCCGGGCTTCTTCAAGCGCCTCACGGCCATCGACTGGCTGTTCGGCGCCGGCCTCCTGGCCGCCGCGCTGTACGCGCTGAGCCGTTTCGGCGCCTACATGGACATCTACGAACGGGCGATTCTGGTGCTGGCCGCGCCGACGTTCGCCTTCGTCGGCTGGACCTTCAAGCCGGTACGCTGGCTGATGCCGCTCGTCGCGCTGCTGGCGCTGTGGGCCGTGCAATTGTACGGCGGCTCGCTCGATGCCGCGAACCAGAAATTTTTCCTGAAATACATGCTGTCGAGCCAGTCCGCGATCCTGTGGATGAGCGCGCTGTTCGTGTTCTCGACCGTGTTCTACTGGCTCGGTTTGCTCACGCGTTCGCCGTTCGGCGGCAGCGTCGGCTCCAAGCTGTGCTGGGCCGCCGTCGTGCTCGGCTTTACGGGCATGATGGTGCGCTGGTACGAGTCGTACCTCATCGGTACCGACGTCGGCCACATCCCCGTGTCGAACCTGTACGAAGTGTTCATCCTGTTTTCGATGATCACGGCGATGTTCTACCTGTACTACGAACAGCGTTACCAGACGCGCCAGCTGGGCCCGTTCGTGCTGCTCGTGATCTCGGCCGCCGTCGGCTTCCTGCTGTGGTACACGGTCGCGCGCGATGCCGCCGAGATCCAGCCGCTCGTGCCCGCGCTGCAGAGCTGGTGGATGAAGATCCACGTGCCGGCGAACTTCATCGGCTACGGCACGTTCGCACTGGCGGCGATGGTCGGCTCGGCCTATCTGCTGAAGTCGCACGGCATCCTGGCCGACCGCCTGCCGTCCCTGGAAGTGCTGGACGACGTGATGTACAAGGCGATCTCCGTCGGCTTCGCGTTCTTCACCGTCGCCACGATCCTGGGCGCGCTGTGGGCGGCCGAGGCGTGGGGCGGCTACTGGTCGTGGGACCCGAAAGAGACGTGGGCGCTGATCGTCTGGCTGAACTACGCGGCCTGGCTGCACATGCGCCTGATGTCCGGCCTGCGCGGCCGCGCGGCGGCGTGGTGGGCCCTCGTCGGCCTCGTCGTGACGACGTTCGCCTTCCTGGGCGTGAACATGTTCCTGTCGGGCCTGCATTCGTACGGCAAGCTGTAATGTGTTCGTTTATGTCCGTTGGCGGCAATTGGTAACAAATCGCCGCCCGGACAACCCGGTGGCGCCAGATGGTGTAACGTTGATATGTCGCGAGAAACATTACATACAGCCGGAGCCGCCATGTTGATCAGAAAAAATCCGAACGGCATCGATTTGCCGTTCCCGTCCGAAATCACGCCGCGCGAGGTCTACGAAGGCCGGCGCGCGTTCCTCGCCAAGGTCGCGGCCTCGGCCGTCGTCGGCTCGTCGCTGTGGGAAATGGCCACCCGCGAGGCATTCGCGCAGGGCACCGTGCCGAAACTGCCGGCCACGCGCAACCCGGCCTTTTCGACGAACGAGAAGCAGACCTCGTTCGACGACGCGACCCACTACAACAATTTCTACGAATTCGGCACGGACAAGGCCGACCCGGCCGCCAACGCGCATACGCTGCGCACGCGACCGTGGACCGTGCAGATCGAAGGCGAAGTCAAGAAACCGCAAACGATCGACCTCGACCGCCTGGTAAAACTGGCGCCGCTGGAAGAGCGGATCTACCGCCTGCGCTGCGTGGAGGGCTGGTCGATGGTGATTCCGTGGGTCGGCTATTCGCTCTCGAGCCTGATCCGCCAGGTCGAACCGACGAGCAACGCGAAATACATCGAATTCACGAGCCTGGCCGACCGCAGCCAGATGCCGGGCGTAAAAAGCCGCGTGCTGGAATGGCCGTACGTGGAAGGTTTGCGCATGGACGAGGCGATGCACCCGCTGACCCTGCTGACCGTCGGCATGTACGGCCAGGTGCTGCCGAACCAGAACGGCGCGCCCGTGCGCATCGTCGTGCCGTGGAAATACGGCTTCAAGTCGGCGAAATCCATCGTCAGGATCCGCTTCCTGCGCGACCAGCCGCGCACGGCGTGGAACGGCATCGCGCCCGACGAATACGGCTTTTATTCGAACGTGAACCCGAACGTCGACCACCCGCGCTGGTCGCAGGCGACCGAGCGGCGCATCGGCGAGGGCGGCCTGTTCACGCCCAAGCGCAAGACGCTGCTGTTCAACGGCTATAACGAGGTCGCCTCGCTGTACACGGGCATGGATCTCAAGAAAAATTTCTGAGCCGGGGGCTGTCATGGCATTCAACCCGAGCTCGACGCAGTTCAAGGCCCTGAAGGCGGTCATCTTCGTGCTGGCGCTGCTGCCGTTCCTGCGCATGGCGTGGCTGACGGCGGCCGGGGTGCCCGTCGACCCGGTCGAATTCCTCACGCACGGCAGCGGCGACTGGGCCCTGTACCTGCTGTGCGCGACGCTCGCCATCACGCCGCTGCGCCGCCTGACGGGCTGGAACTGGGTCGTACGACTGCGGCGCATGGCGGGCCTGTTCACGTTCTTCTACGCGTTCATGCACTTCATGACGTTCCTGTGGTTCGACCATTTCTTCGACGTGGCCGCCATGTGGAAGGACGTGCTGAAGCGCCCGTTCATCACGGTGGGTTTCGCCGCCTTCGTGCTGCTGATCCCGCTGGCCGTGACGAGCACCAATGCGATGATCAGGCGGCTCGGCCGCAACTGGGCCCTGCTGCACAAGGTGATCTACGTGATCGCGCCGCTGGCGATCCTGCACTACTGGTGGATGAAGGCGGGCAAGCACAACTTCGAGCAGCCCATCGTGTGGGGCAGCGTCGTCGGCGTGTTGCTGCTGTTGCGCGTGTGGTGGAGCCTCAGCCGCACGCGTGCCGAAAAACGTATTACACCTGCTTCCGTGCGATCATGACGACATGAAGTGGCCCCTTGCGCTGGTGATCGTCGTCGTATTGGCCCTCGTGCTCGTATTCGGCATGGGGCGGCCGCGCTATGGCCTGCTCGAACGCTGTCTCGACCTGGGCGGTCGCTGGAACGAGCAGGCTGCCGCGTGCGCGGCGCAGATGTGGCCGGATGACCGGTCACGGGGGAGGGAGTAGGTGCTGCGCGAGAAATTGGGCCCCCGCCTGCGCGGGGGCGACGGTTTTCAGGCCTTCACAATCGTCTCGAGCGCGAACAGGTCGGCCGGATTCTCGCGCTTGCGGATGACATGCACCTGGTCCCCGTCGACGAGCACCTCGGCCGCGCGGCCGCGCGTGTTGTAGTTCGACGCCATCGTGAAGCCATAGGCACCGGCCGCCATCATGGCCAGCACGTCGCCCGGCTCGACGGCCAGCGCGCGGTCGCGGGCGAGCCAGTCGCCCGATTCGCACACGGGGCCGACGAGGTCGTAGGTCACCGCGCTACTATCGCGCTGCACGACCGGCTTGACGTCCATCCAGGCCTGGTACAGGGTCGGACGGGCCATGTCGTTCATGGCGGCGTCGACGACGCAGAAGTTCTTTTCCTCGCCCGGCTTGAGGAATTCGACGGACATCAGCAGCACGCCCGTGTTGCCCACGATGGAGCGGCCCGGCTCGAAAATCACCTTGATCGGCTGGCCGCCGTGCTTTTCCGCGCGCCACGCGTCCACGCGCGCGAACACGCGCTCGACGTAATGCGAGATCGGTACCGGCGAGTCCTCGCCCGTGCCATAGTCGATGCCCAGGCCGCCGCCCACGTCCACGTGGTGCAGGTGGATGCCCTCGGCCGCCAATGCGTCGATCAGTTCGATCAGCTTGTCCAGCGCTTCCAGCAGAGGCGCGTCGTCCAGCAGCTGCGAGCCGATGTGGCAGTCGATGCCGACGACGTCCAGGTGCGGCAGCTGCGCGGCGGTGCGGTAGGTGTCCAGCGCGTCCGAGAACGCGACGCCGAATTTACTCGCCTTCAGGCCGGTGGCGATGTACGGGTGGGTCTTCGGGTCGACGTTCGGGTTCACGCGCAGCGAGATGGGCGCGCGCTTGCCCATGCGGCCGGCGACTTCGTTGATGCGGTGCAGCTCGGGAATCGACTCGACGTTGAAGCACAGGATGCCCTTTTCCAGCGCCAGCGCGATCTCGGCCGCCGTCTTGCCGACGCCCGAGAAGATGACCTTGCCCGGGTCGCCGCCGGCCGCGATCACGCGCAGCAGTTCGCCGCCCGACACGATGTCGAAGCCGGCGCCCTGGCGCGCGAGCAGGTCGAGGATGGCCAGGTTGGAGTTTGCCTTCATCGCATAGCAGACCAGCGCGTCGCGGCCCGCGCACGGGCGCGCGTAGCCGGCGAAGTTTTCCAGCAACTGGGCTTTCGAGTAGACGTAGGTCGGGGTGCCGTGTTCGGTGGCGATCCTGGACAGGGGAACGCGTTCGGCGTGCAGGACGCCGTCTTGATAAGTGAAGTGAGACATGAAATCGGTGCTTACTGTTGGGTGGCCGGCGGCGTCTGGTTGTTCGCTTCGGTATTGTTCGCATTCGAACCGGCGGCGGGGACGGTCACGCCGGCAGCGGGTGCCGGCGGGGAGATCTGGACCGCCGGAGTGGCCGTGTTCGTGGTGGTGCCGGCCGGGGCGGCGCTGGTAGGCGCGGCTCCGGGACGGGCGGGGGGCTTGGGCATGTAGAGCGGACCGGTCTGGCCGCAGGCCGACAGCGCCATCAGGGTCGCCAGGCTTGTCAGGAGCGCAAATGGGGACTTCACGATTAGAATCACGGTTTGATTAGCAGACCTTGGAGTGTAGCATGACCGAATCCGAATTTTTGGCCCTGGCCGAGTCCACCCTGAACGATATCGAGCAGGCATTCGACCGCCTGTTCGAGCAGGATATCGTCGACGTCGAGTGCAAGCGCAGCGGCAACGTGCTCGAGATCGAGTTCGTCGACAACGGCTCGAAAATCATCGTCAACAGCCAGGCGCCGTTGCAGGAAATGTGGATCGCCGCCCGCGCCGGCGGCTTCCACTACAAGCGCGTGGGCGACGAGTGGCGCAATACGCGCGACGACACGGAGTTCTTCACGTCGCTGTCCGACTTCGCCACCCAGCAGGGCGGCGCCCCGGTCAAGCTGCGCTGACGGCGAAAAAAAAGCCGGCGGGCGCCGGCTTCCAGGTCAGGCCAGCGTGGCCTGCTTGCCGCGCTGGCGGCGCCGCTGCGCGAAGCCCAGCGCGCCGATGGCCATCAGTGCGATCGACGCCGGTTCCGGCACGGCCGCGGTGTCGATGAACTGCGTGTTGTCCTGCTGGGAGGCGAACAGGTTCAGCAGCTGGATAGGACCGTTCGCGCTGACGATCGTCGCCGTGAAGGTCAGGGTATCCCAGGTCAGCGGAGGCAGGCTGTAGAGGGGCAGGCGCACGTCGGAGCAGCATCCCGTCGCGTTGTTCACGGTTCCGGACAGGACGCTGAGTCCGCCCAGCGAGAAGTCGTAGGTGGCATCCTCGGTGAGCTGGCTGCTGCCGTTCCACATCTGGTAATTGAAAAAGAATCCCCCGGTGGTCTTGAACGCCTTGTTGGCGGGGGCGTTGACCGTCACCGTCAACGAATCGCCCACAGAGAGCGTCGCGCCGACGTCGCCCGTCCCGGACAGGATCGAGAAACTGGGCGCCGTCGCGGTGTAGGCCACCGAATACACGGTCGCGTTGGCGGACTGTACCGAAAAGATGCCGGAAAGAAGAGCGAAAGCGATTGCAGGTATTTTTTTGATCATGTTATTGGCTCACCAGGAAAGGACAGTGTTGGACGTCGGCTTCCTGTTGAGCAATCTTCATGCCATTTTGCAATGCAAACGCTTTGCCTTTTAGAAACAACAACTTGAACGAACAGTGTTCCAAGCGAGCAATTCAACTGTAAAGACTTCCGACAGTTTCAGAACAACTCGTTGCGCACGGCGTCGCGCGACTTCTGCTCGGCCGCCGGGGCCACCGGCCCCACGTCCAGCGACTGCACGCCCGTGCCTGGCGGATTCTCGGCGTAATAGTACTCGTCGCCGTACTGCACGAGCCCCGGCGGCACCGGACGCTCGACCACCGGCTCGGACTTGAGCGCCTTCTGCATGAAGCCGATCCAGATCGGCAGCGCCAGGCCGCCGCCCGTTTCCCTGTTGCCCAGGTTGCGCGGCTGGTCGTAGCCGATCCACGCGATGCCCACCAGGTGCGGCTGGTAGCCGGCGAACCACGCGTCGATCGAATCGTTCGTCGTCCCCGTCTTGCCCGCGATGTCCGTGCGCTTCAGCACCTGCGATGCCTTCGCCGCCGTGCCGTAGCGGGCCACGTCCTTCAGCATGCTGTCCATCAGCCACGCATTGCGCTCGTCGATGACGCGGTTGGCGTCGACGCCGGCCCGGTCCGGACGCGCTTCCGACAACACCTTGCCGTCGGCATCCGTCACCTTGGAGATGATGTAGGGGCTGATGCGGTAGCCGCCGTTGGCGAACACGGAATAAGCGCCGGCCATCTGCAGCGGCGTCGTCGCACCCGCGCCCAGCGCGAGCGTCAGGTACGGCGGGTTCTTGTCCGGATCGAAGCCGAAGCGCGTCGCGTATTCCTGGCCGTAGCGGGCGCCGATCTTGTTCAGGATGCGGATCGAGATCATGTTCTTCGACTT
This sequence comes from Massilia sp. CT11-108, assembly GCF_047302915.1. Lineage (NCBI taxonomy): Bacteria > Pseudomonadati > Pseudomonadota > Betaproteobacteria > Burkholderiales > Oxalobacteraceae > Massilia > Massilia sp. CT11-108. Next base: position 7,267 of record NZ_JBKYMO010000135.1, read on the forward strand.
GGTCAGGCCGCGCCGCATCGTCATCGGGCCTTCGTACTTGTTGTCGTAGTTCTTCGGTTCCCACGCCTGGCCGCCCGTCGCACCCGCGTCGAACGAGATCGGCGCATCGTTGATCAGGGTAGCGGGCGAGAAGCCGCGCTCCAGCGACGCCGAATAGATGAACGGCTTGAACGACGATCCCGGCTGGCGCCACGCCTGCGTCACGTGGTTGAACTTGCTGCGGTTGAAGTCGAAGCCGCCCACCAGCGCGCGGATCGCGCCGTCGTCCGGGCTCACCGCGATGAAGGCGGATTCCACTTCCGGCATCTGCGTGATGCGCCATGACGAATCGTCGTCCTGCATGACGCGGATGACGGCGCCGCGGCGCAGGCGCCGGGTCTCGGCCGCCTTCGGTGACAGCCAGTCCCGGGCGAACGCCAGGCCGGCACCCGTCATCGTGATGTCCTCGCCGGACGCCAGCACCGCCTTCACCTGCGTGGGCGACGCCGCCATCACGACTGCCGCGACGATGCCGTCCGAATCCGGATGCTCGGCCAGCTCCGCCTCGATCGCTTCGTCGGCTTCGCCCTTGGCGGACGGGATCTCGATGTATTTTTCCGGGCCGCGGTACGGGTGGCGGCGCTCGTAGTCCATCACGCCGCGGCGCAGCGCGAGGTAGGCGGCGTCCTGGTCGGCCTTGGTGATCGTCGTGAACACGTTCAGGCCGCGCGTATAGGTGTCTTCCTTGAACTGCTCGTACACGAGCTGGCGCGCCATCTCGGCCACGTATTCCGCATGCACGCCGAACGCCGTGCTGTCCATCTTGATCTTGAGTTCCTCGTTCTTCGCCTGTTCGTACTGGGCGTCGGTGATGTAGCGCAGGTCGTGCATGCGCTGCAGGATGTACTGCTGGCGCACGCGCGCGCGCTTCGGATTGACGACCGGGTTGTACGCGGACGGCGCCTTCGGCAGGCCGGCCAGCATCGCCGCTTCCGCGACCGAGATGTCTTTCAGATCCTTGCCGAAGTAGATCTGCGCGGCCGACGAGAAGCCGAACGCGCGCTGGCCCAGGTAGATCTGGTTCATGTAAACCTCGAGGATCTGGTCCTTGGTGAGGTTCTTTTCGATCTTGTACGCGAGCAGGGCCTCGTACGCCTTGCGCTTGAGGGTCTGCTCGGACGACAGGAAGAAGTTGCGGGCCACCTGCTGCGTGATGGTGGACGCGCCCTGGCGCGCGCCGCCGGTGGCGTTGTGGATGGCCGCGCGCAGGATGCCCCAGTAGTCCACGCCGCCGTGTTCGTAGAAACGGTCGTCCTCGATGGACAGCACGGCCTTCTTCATCACGTCCGGGATGTCCTTGAAGTGGACGAGGGTGCGGCGCTCCTCGCCGAATTCGCCGATCAGGACGTTATCGGCCGTGAAGATCCGCAGCGGCATCTTGGGCCGGTAGTCGGTCAGGGTGTCGAGGGCGGGCAGGTTCGGGTACGCCATCGCCAGCGCGAACACGACCACGAGCACCCCGCAGACGGCCAGACCGGCCAGCGTGGCGAGGATGGTCAGGAGGATGCGCTTGGGTGTGTGCTTCGGCGAAGGAGACTGCGGCGCGGGGCTGGCCCCGTTTTGGGATGCTTTCATGCGTAATGTCGGTCGCTTTATTGATCCATTTCATTATAAGTCACGCTTGTATCTGAGGCACGGCTAGACAAGCGGACAATAGGTGTGAAAACAGAGGCAAGATTGATTGATATCAGAGTGAAAGGAGTGTCGTTTTCATGCTGCGCACTATTATGTTCCCGTGTAGAAATTTCTTGTCCTCATAGATCAGTATTGCTACGATTCAATACGGTGCCTGATATATATGCACTGTATTTCTACCATTTCAACAGTTCCCCAAGCGGGCGTTCAAAGAAGCAGCAGATAGGGGAGTGCGCTCGTGATCAGTCTAGGTTCCTTGTTCGGACAAAAGAGCCCGCCGCTCGTCGGGCTCGACATCAGTACGTCCGGCGTGCGCCTGGTCGAGTTGTCCGACGGCGGCAAGGGTGAGTTGCGGCTGGAGCGCCATGCGGCGGAACCGCTGCCGCGCGGCGCCGTCGTCGACGGCAACATCGAGAACATCGACGCGGTGTCGGACGCCGTGCGCCGCGTCGTGCAGAAGAGCGGCACCCGCATCAAGCACGTGGCGCTCGGCATGCCGCCGGCCGCCGTCATCACCAAGAAGATCATCCTGCCGGCCGGCCTGCCGGAAGACCAGCTCGAAGTGCAGGTCGAGTCCGAGGCCAGCCAGTACATCCCGTTCGCGCTGGACGAGGTCAGCCTCGACTTCGACGTGATCGGCCCCGTCGCCAGTTCGCCCGAGGACATGGAAGTGATGCTGGCCGCCGCGCGCCGCGAAAAGGTCGAGGACCGCGTGGCCATCGCCGAAGCGGCCGGGCTCACGGCCACCGTGATGGACATCGAATCGTACGCCGCCCGCGCCGCGCTGCAGCGCCTCCTCGACAACGACAACGGTCCGCGCGACCGCATCGTCGCGCTGTTCCAGATCGGCGCCAACGCGACCCACGTCTCCGTGCTGCAGAACGGCGACACCGTCTACGAGCGCGAGCAGCCGTTCGGCGGCGTGCAGCTCACGCAGGACGTCGTGCGCGCCTACGGCCTGTCGTTCGAGGAAGCGGAAACGCGCAAGAAGACGGGCGACCTGCCGGACAACTACCGCGCCGACCTGCTGGCGCCCTGGCTCGAAAACGCCGCGCTGGAAGTCACGCGCGCGATCCAGTTCTTCTACACGTCGACGCCGTACACGCGCATCGACCAGATCGTCCTCGCCGGCGGCAGCGCCCAGTTGCCCGGCCTGCCCGACATCATCGCGGGCCGCACGCGCATCGCGACCTCCGTCGTGGCGCCGTTCGCCGGCATGCAGCTGGCTCCCGCCGTGCGCGAGCAGCAGCTGCGCACGGACGGTCCCGGCTATCTCGTCGCCTGCGGCCTGGCACTGCGGAGGTTCGGCTGATGATCCGCATTAACCTGCTTCCGCACCGGGAAGCGAAGCGCAAGCAGAAACAGGCCGCGTTCATCGCGTTGATGGCGCTGGGCGGCCTGGTCGGCGTCGCGCTCGTGCTGCTCGTCGGCGCGTACAACGCCAGCCGCATCGCCACGCAGAACGAACGCAACCTGGTGCTCAAGAACGCCAACGCGGAACTGGACAAGAAGATCGGCAAGATCGCCAGCCTGAAGGCCGAGATCGAGGCGCTGAAGGCGCGCCAGCAGGCCGTCGAGGACTTGCAGGGCGACCGCAACCAGCCCGTCTACCTGCTCGACGAACTGGTGCGCCAGACGCCGGACGGCGTGTACCTGAAAAGCTTCAAGCAGGACGGCCAGCGCGTGCTGCTGAACGGCTATGCGCAGTCGCAGGAGCGCGTGGCGGAGCTGCTGCGCAACCTGTCCGGCAGCTCGCCGTGGCTGGAGCGCCCGGACCTGACCGAGGTGCGCGCGGCCACGCTCGCGCAGAGCAAGACCGGCCGCAAGGTCGTCGAATTCACGTTGAACGTCGCGATCAAGCGCGCCCGCGCCGAGGACGACGACAAGGATGCCAAGCCGTCCACGACAAAATCGGGTAACAGCGCGGGCACCAAGTCATGAACATCGATCTGAAACAGTCTTTCGCCGACCTGGCCGCCCAGTTCGAGGGCCTGCAGGGACGCCATCCCGGCCTGTGGCCGCTGGCGCCGCGCCTGTTGTGCGCGGCTGGCGTGATGGCGGCCGTCCTCGGCCTCGGCTACTTCTTTTACTGGAGCGGCCAGTTCGAGGAGCAGGCCGCTCTGGCCACGCAGGAACTCAAGCTGCGCGACGACTACAAGGTCAAGATGGCGCAGGCGATCAACCTGGACGCGCTGGAAGCCCAGCAGCGGCAGGTGAACCGCTACGTCGAGCGCCTGGAAAAGCAGTTGCCGAGCAAGGCCGAGATGGCCGCGCTGCTGTCCGACATCAACCAGGCCGGCATCGGCCGCGGCCTGCAGTTCGAACTGTTCAAGCCGGGCCAGGTCGTCGTCAAGGATTACTACGCCGAGCTGCCGATCGACATCAAGGTCACGGGCCACTACCACGACATCGGCGAATTCGCGGCCGACATGGCCAGGATGCCCCGCATCGTCACCCTGAACAACCTGGCGCTCACCGCCGGCAAGGACGGCACGCTGTCGCTGGACGCGATCGCCAAGACCTTCCGCTACCTCGACCAGGACGAACTGGATGCGCAGGCCAAGGCCCGCAAGGCGAAGAAGACCGCCAAGAAGGGGAAGGCATGAGCCCGCGCATCGCGATCGGCGCCCTGATGGCGACCCTGCTGCTGGCCGGCTGCGGCGATTCCGACGTGCGCGAAGTGCGCGACTGGATGGAACAGGTCAAGCGCGACACGCGCCCGGCCGTGAAGCCGCTGCCCGAGCCGAAGGATTTCCTGCCTTACGCGTACGGCGCGAAGGATGCCGTCGACCCGTTCGATGCGAACAAGCTGCTGGGCGAACTGGCCCGCACGGCCGCGACGTCGAACAACCCGAACCAGCCGGACCTGCAGCGCCCGCGCGAGCAGCTGGAGACCTTCCCGCTCGACACCATGCAGATGGTCGGCACGATGGAAAAGGGCGGCACGCGCTTCGCGCTGCTGCAGATCGAACGCGCGCTGTACCAGGTGAAGGCCGGCCAGCGCATCGGCCAGAACTTCGGCGTCGTGACGCACGTAGGCGAGGACGCCGTGGACATCCGCGAAGTGGTGCAGGACGCCGCCGGAGAATGGACGCAACGCATGACGAAGCTGGAGCTGCAAATCAAGGAGAACCGTAAATGACCCGATTCCTTTCCGCCGCGGGCGGCATGCTGCTGGCGCTCGCCACGGTGTGCGCCTGGGCCCAGGACAACGCGATCGAGTCGATCAGCGCCAACCAGCAGGGCGGCAACGTCGTCATTCGCGTGGGCATGAAGGCGCCGCCAAAGCAGCTGCCGATCGGCTTTTCGATCACCAACCCGGCCCGCATCGCGCTCGATTTCGGCGCCACCGCCAACGCCACCGGCAAGAACGTCCAGGACATCAACCTGGGCGACGTGCGCGGCGTGAACGTCGTGCAGGCGGGCGAGCGCACGCGCCTCGTGCTGAACCTCAAGCGCGTGCTGAACTACGCGACCGCCGTCGACGGCAAGGATGTCATCGTCACCGTCGAAGGCTCGGGCGCCCCTGCGCGCGCCATCGACGCCGCCGGCGCGCGCAGGGG
>NZ_JBKYMO010000136.1:0-12499 GCF_047302915.1 Massilia sp. CT11-108
GGATCTCGCCGGCAGCGACGCCCTGCGCGCCGTCGAGGCGCCGACACTCCTCATCGTGGGCGGTGCCGACGAACCCGTCATCGCGCTGAACCGGCAGGCCTATGGCGAGTTGGGCTGCGTAAAACGGCTGGCGCTCGTGCCCGGTGCGACGCACTTGTTCGAGGAACCTGGCACGCTGGAAGAGGTGGCGCGGCTGGCGGCGGACTGGTTCACGAGCTGGTTCGTCCATGAGCCCTGATCTGCGCCCTTTGCGCCTCGTGTTCGGCGGCGACGTCATGCTGGGCCGCCACGTGCGCGACGTCATGCTGCGCGACGGCATCCACGCGCCGCTGGAAGCAATCTCGCCGCTGCTGCGTGCGGCCGATGTCGCCATCGTCAACCTGGAGTGCGCGCTCACTGACAGTACCGGGCGCTGGCACGGCGTGCCCAAGGCGTATTACTTCGCGGCGCCCTCCGCGGCCGGCCAGGCGCTGCTTGACGCCGGCATCCGCATGATCAGCCTCGCCAACAATCACAGTCTCGACTACGACGTGCAAGGGCTGGCCGATACGCTGCGCATCCTCGACGCACACGGCATCGCCCACACCGGCGCCGGTCCGGACCTCGCATGGGCGCTGTCCCCGGCCGTCGTGGCGTGCGGCGACGTGCTCGTCGGGATGGCGGCGTTCTGCGACCACCAGGCCGATTTCGCCGCGACGGACGATCACCCCGGCATCGCCTGGCTCGGCCTGCACGACGAAACGGCCGCCACCGACGCCTTCGCACGCGCGCTCGCGCCCCTGCGCGCGGCCGGCGTGCGCTGGCCGGTGTTGTCGCTGCACTGGGGTCCGAACATGGTGACGGCGCCCGCACCGCACCTGCGCCGCCTCGCACACGCCGCGATCGACGTCGGCTGGAAGATCGTCTACGGCCACAGCGCCCACATCTTCCACGGCATCGAGCTGTACCGGGGCTGGCCGATCCTGTACGCGACCGGCGACCTCGTCGACGACTACGCCGTCGACGCGGACCTGCGCAACGACCATCAACTGCTGTTCGAAGTGCACCTGGGCGAGGACGCCCTGCGCCGCATCGTGCTGCACCCGGTGTTCGTCCGCCACGGCCGCGCGCTGCCGGCCGACCACACGCAACGCACCTGGATCTATACGCGCATGCAGGCGCTGTGCCGCGACCTGGGCACGACGGCGCGGCTGGACGGCGAGATGCTCGTCATCGAACCGGACGCCGTCACGCCGCACGAGTGATCAACGGAGACCCGCCTCTTCCGACACGTTCAACGCGGCCGCCGTCCAGTCGAGCTCGCCGCGGTCCTTCGCGAGAGCGGACAGAAAACGGTCGTGCATCATGCTCGCGAGCGGCATCGGCACGCGCGCCTTCGTGGCGGCATCCAGTACGAGGTTCGCATCCTTGAACCCCAGCGACAGCTTGAAGCCGGGATTGGCGTAATCATGCTGCGCGATCAGCTTGCCGTAATTGACGTACAGCGGCGTGGCGAAGATCGATTGCGTCATCACGTCGAGCATGGCCGAACGCGAGACGCCGTATTTCTCGCACAGCGTCGCCGCTTCCGCCATCGCCTCGATGACGCCCATGATCATGAAATTGCCGCTCAGCTTGACGATGCTGGCCGCGACCGGATCGTCGCCCAGCGGGAACACGCGTTGGCCCATCGTCTCCAGCAGGGGCAGGACTTTGTCGCGCGCGGCGGCGTCACCCGCGGCCAGGATGAACAACATGGCGGCGGCCGCGGCGGTCGGGCGGCCGAATACGGGCGCGGCGATGAAGGCGGCGCCGCGCTCGGCGTGCAGGGCGGCGAGCTTGCGCGTGGTCTCCGGCGACACCGTGCTCATCGACACGTGGATGCCGCCCGGGCCCAGCGTCGCGGCGATGCCGTTCGCGCCGCCGACGACCTGCTCCAGCGCCGCGTCATCGGCCACCATCGTGAACACGATGCCGTCGCCGGCCACGGCCTGGCCGGGATGCTCGACCAGCGTGGCGCCTTGCCCGACGAGGCCGGCCGCCTTGCCGGGCGAGCGGTTCCACACGCGCAGCGTATGGCCCTTACTAATGAGGTTGCTTGCCATGGCATGGCCCATGCCGCCCAGGCCGACGTAGCCGATATTCATGCCGTCTCCAAAATTGTACAAATTGTCGGAATCATGCATGCTAACAGATAAGTCCAGCTAGCTCTGCCTGAGCTGATCTGTAGTTCCCATTTACTTGGAGAAGAAATGAATAAATTCGAGCTACCAAGCTTAACTATTCCAGAGCTCATGGGTTCAGTGCAGGTTATCTCCTCTGTAATTGGAGGAGATTGGGTGATGAAAAAAATGGCACATGAAAAGCGGAAGATCGAAGAGTTTAAGAAAATATCCGAAAACGGAAAACATAGCTATTTATTTAAACCTGATCCGCACCCTCTAATTGAGTGGGCTCTAGATTTAGAAAAGCTCCTTACCCATGCTCGCGAAACACATGAATTCACTCCCAACGAATCCATATTAAAGCTCTATACTTTAGGAAAAATTCTAGAGCGATGCCAACATGAGTCTGGACTCGAAAAGTTGACTGACCGCCTAAAACAGAAGGACAGCTTTTTCTCTGCGTTCTTTGAAGCAGAGGTTGCCGCCATGTATAGTCACAAAGGATTTTCGGTAAGATTTATTGAAGAAGGCAGCAATCGCACACCTGACTTGTACGTTAAGCGCGCAGATGGTCTTGATGGTTACGTTGAATGCAAATGCAGAGATTTGCTCACAGAGCGTGATGAGAAATTAAAAAAAGCATGGGATGGACTGCAAAAAGGCATTTTGGGTGAGTTCGGCCCGCAAAAAATAAGTTTCGCAGTGTTTGTGAAATCCCAAAATGACCTTGAAATTAAAGATGTTCCCTCACTAAAAAACTTTATCATTGAGCAATACAAGATGGGGGGATGTGGAAAATACGACCGAGCAACGGGCGATCTCATCTATTCAACTGATCCTTCGGGGAAATACCAAGTTGTTGTCAACAATTGGATGAGGCCAGATGAGGAAGCCCAGCAGGAAGCGTTCAATTTCTTTGTTCGTGAAGAGTTCGATCATGTCACAATGCTCTGCGATGGGAGAGTCGACGAAAACGACCTTCCGTTTTGGAAGAGACCGATAGTGATAGGGATGGCAAACGAAAAGCCTTCTGATCGCGTTTCCGGAATCGTCAACGCATTTAAGTCTGCGGTAGGCCAATTATCGAAAGAAAAACCGGGAGCGATCTGGATACGTATCCCAGATAATTCTTGGAGCAATGAAATTGAAAAAGCCGGAGAAAAAGCCGTTAAATTGTTGCAAGCCGAAATGGATGGAGGCGCCAACACACGTGTTAATGCTGTTGTCTTGGCAACACGAATGACCCATGCAGTAAATAACGGCGAAGCAAACGGCCTAATTTATAATCCGCTCTACTTAACCATTGAAAATAAAAACTCGGCCAAATTAGTAGATCAAAGCTTTTGGCAGCATCTTTAATAACAGTATGACTTCTAATATGAAATCAAAGCAAATTAGTTTTTCAGTCAGACGAATTACCTGCTCAAGATAATAAAAAACGGCCCGGGCGGCAGACCCGGGCCGTTCCTTGATTGCGACTTAGCTAACCGATCAGCGCGGCAGCACCGACGAACCCATCAGGAATTCATCCACGGCGCGCGCGCACTGGCGGCCTTCGCGGATCGCCCACACGACCAGGGACTGGCCGCGGCGCATGTCACCGGCGGTGAAGACCTTCGGCACCGACGTCTGGTAGCAGACGTCGCCATCGGTCGTGGCGCGTGCGTTGCCGCGCGCATCCTTTTGCACGCCGAACGCGTCCAGCACCTGCTGCACCGGCGAAACGAAGCCCATGGCCAGCAGCACGAGGTCGGCTTTCAGTTCGAATTCCGAGTTGGCCACTTCCGTCATCTTGCCGTCTTTCCACTCGACGCGGCAGGCGATGACTTTTTCCACTTTACCGCCCTTGCCTTCGAAGCGCTTGGTGGCGACGGCGAAGTCGCGCTCGCAGCCTTCTTCATGCGACGACGAGGTGCGCAGCTTGGTCGGCCAGTACGGCCACACGAGCGGCTTGTTTTCCTGTTCCGGCGGCATCGGCATCAGTTCGAACTGGGTCACCGATGCGGCGCCGTGGCGGTTCGACGTGCCCACGCAGTCGGAGCCGGTATCGCCGCCGCCGATCACGATCACGTGCTTGCCCGTGGCCTTGATCTGGTCCTTGACTTTGTCGCCGGCGTTGACACGGTTCTGCTGCGGCAGGAAGTCCATCGCGAAGTGCACGCCCTTCAGGTCGCGGCCCGGGACCGGCAGGTCACGCGGTGCTTCTGCACCACCCGCCATGACGACGGCGTCGTAATCCTTGACGAGGTCTTCCGGGAAAATGGTTTCGCGCGCCATGTTGCTGACGGTGGCCGGGAAATCTTTGCCGACCAGGGTCGAGGTGCGGAACTTCACGCCTTCTTCGCGCATTTGCTCAACCCTGCGGTCGATCAGGTCCTTCTCCATCTTGAAGTCGGGGATGCCGTAGCGCAGCAGGCCGCCGATGCGGTCGTTCTTCTCGAACACCGTCACGTCGTGACCGGCGCGGCCCAGTTGCTGGGCAGCGGCCAGGCCTGCGGGGCCGGAACCGATGATCGCGACCTTCTTGCCCGTTTTGACGGCAGCCGGTTGCGGGACGATCCAGCCGTGTTCCCAGCCGGCGTCGGCGATCTTGCGCTCGATCGACTTGATGCCGACCGGCTCATTGTTGATACCCAGCGTGCAGGCGGCTTCGCACGGTGCCGGGCAGATGCGGCCCGTGAATTCCGGGAAGTTGTTCGTCGAATGCAGGTTGTCAACGGCGTAGCGGTAGTTGCCGTGGTAGACCAGGTCGTTCCAGTCGGGGATCTGGTTGTTGACGGGGCAGCCGGTGTTGCAGAACGGGATGCCGCAATCCATGCAACGCGCACCTTGCACCTTCGCTTGCGCGTCGGTCAGGGTGATCGAAAATTCCTTGTAGTTCTTGAGGCGGGCAGCGGGTTCCAGGTGGTCTTCTTCCTGGCGCTGAAATTCCATGAAGCCGGTGATCTTACCCATTTGTATTCCTATCGTATTCGGTTCAGTCTAGAGAGATGCGGCGGGCGCGTCGGACGCCCGCCGGTGAGCATCAGGCAGCCAGTTCGATCTTGTCGTTGGCTTCTTCCATGCTGCTGTTGTGCATCTCTTCCAGTGCGCGCTTGTACTCGGTCGGGAAGACCTTGACGAACTTGCTGCGGCTGTTGGCCCAGTCGTCCAGCAGGTTGCGCGCACGGGTCGAACCGGTGTGCTTGAAGTGACGCTCGATCAGGCGCTTCAGGATCGCTTCGTCCGACTCGCGCTCGCCGTTGCGGGTCTGTGCGTGCCAGCTGGCCTTGTCGCTCTGCTCCTTGGTCGACAGCACGCTCTCCAGTGCCACCATCGCGGTGTTGCACTTCTGCTCGAAGTCGCCCTTCGGATCGTAGACATACGCCACGCCGCCCGACATGCCCGCCGCGAAGTTGCGGCCGGTGTCGCCCAGCACGACGACGGTACCGCCGGTCATGTATTCGCAGCCGTGATCGCCCACGCCTTCGACGATGGCAGTTGCACCCGAGTTACGCACCGCGAAACGCTCGCCGGCCACGCCGTTCAGGAACGCTTCGCCGGCGATCGCGCCGTACAGCACCGTGTTGCCGACGATGATGTTGTCGACGGCCCAGCCGCGGAACTCCGTGTTCGGACGCACGATGATGCGGCCGCCCGACAGGCCTTTGCCGACGTAGTCGTTACCTTCGCCGACCAGGTCCAGCGTGATGCCGTGTGCCAGGAACGCGCCGGCCGACTGGCCCGCGGTGCCCTGCAGCTGGATGTGGATCGTGTCGTCCGGCAGGCCGGCATGGCCGTAGCGCTTGGCGACTTCGCCCGACAGCATCGCGCCGACCGTGCGGTTGACGTTCTTCACCGGCGAGATGAACGAGACGCGCTCGCCCTTCTCCAGCGCGGCCTTGGCCTGCGCGATCAGCTTGTGGTCCAGGGCCTTGTCCAGGCCGTGGTCCTGGCCGTCCGAGTGCAGCAGCTGGCGTTTGTCGTCGACCTTCGGCTGGTAGAAGATGTTCGAGAAGTCCAGGCCTTGTGCCTTCCAGTGGCCGACGGCCTTCGACTTGTCCAGCAGGTCCGAACGGCCGATCAGCTCGTCGAACGTGCGGATGCCCAGCTGGGCCATGATCTGGCGCGCTTCTTCGGCGACGAAGAAGAAGTAGTTCACGACGTGTTCCGGCTTGCCCGAGAACTTGGCGCGCAGTTCCGGATCCTGGGTGGCCACGCCCACCGGGCAGGTGTTCAGGTGGCACTTACGCATCATGATGCAGCCTTCGACGACCAGCGGTGCCGTCGCGAAGCCCACTTCGTCCGCGCCCAGCAGTGCGGCGATGACGACGTCGCGGCCGGTACGCATCTGGCCGTCGGCCTGGACGCGGATACGGCTGCGCAGGCCGTTCAGCACGAGGGTCTGCTGGGTCTCGGCGAGGCCCAGTTCCCACGGCGTGCCGGCGTGCTTCACCGACGACAGCGGCGATGCACCCGTACCGCCGTCATGGCCGGCGACGACGACGTGGTCGGCCTTCGCCTTCGACACGCCGGCGGCGACCGTACCGATACCGACTTCCGACACCAGCTTCACGGAGATCGACGCGTGCGGGTTCACGTTCTTGAGGTCGTGGATCAGCTGCGCCAGGTCTTCGATCGAGTAGATGTCGTGGTGCGGCGGCGGCGAGATCAGGCCCACGCCCGGCACCGAGAAGCGCAGCGACGCGATGTACTCGGACACTTTGTGGCCCGGCAGCTGGCCGCCTTCGCCCGGCTTGGCGCCCTGCGCCATCTTGATCTGGATCTGGTCGGCGGACGCCAGGTATTCGGCGGTCACACCGAAGCGGCCCGATGCCACCTGCTTGATCTTCGAGCGCAGCGAATCGCCTTCGACCAGCGGGATGTCGGCGACGACGCGGTCCTTGCCCAGGATCGAGGCCAGGGTCTCGCCCTTGGCGATCTTGATGCCCTTGAACTCGCCCATGTAGCGGGCCGGATCTTCACCGCCTTCACCCGTGTTCGACTTGCCGCCGATACGGTTCATGGCGATGGCCAGCGTGGCGTGGGCTTCGGTCGAGATCGAGCCCAGCGACATCGCGCCGGTGGCGAAGCGCTTGACGATTTCCTTGGCCGGCTCGACTTCGTCCAGCGGGATCGCCTTGGTCGGATCGATCTTGAATTCGAACAGGCCGCGCAGCGTCAGGTGACGGCGGCTCTGGTCGTTGATGAGCTGCGCGTACTCTTTATAGGTGCTGAAGTTGTTGGCACGGGTCGAGTGCTGCAGCTTGGCGATGGCGTCCGGCGTCCACAGGTGGTCTTCGCCGCGCACGCGGTAGGCGTATTCGCCGCCGACGTCCAGCGCATTGGCCAGCAGCGGATCCTTGCCGAAGGCCAGGCCGTGCAGACGCAGGGCTTCCTCGGCCACTTCGAACAGGCCGATGCCTTCCACCGTCGACGACGTGCCGCGGAAGTACTTGTCGACCAGCGACTTGTTCAGGCCGATGGCTTCGAAGATCTGGGCGCCGCAGTACGACATGTAGGTCGAGATGCCCATCTTCGACATCACCTTCATGAGGCCCTTGCCGACCGCCTTGGTGTAGTTGTACATCGCCTTGTCGGCAGCCGGTTCATTCCCGTGTGTGTGCGGCATTGTGTGCGCCAGGTCGACCAGCGTTTCCAGCGCCAGGTACGGGTGCACGGCTTCCGCGCCGTAGCCGGCCAGCAGGGCGAAGTGGTGCGTCTCGCGGCACGAGCCGGTTTCCACGACGAGGCCCGTCGATGCGCGCAGGCCGCGCTGGACGAGGTGCTGGTGGATCGCGGACGTCGCCAGCAGCGCCGGGATCGCGACCTGGTCGGCGTTGAGGTTGCGGTCCGAGACGATCAGGATGTTGTGGCCCGACTTGACGGCATCGACGGCTTCCGCGCACAGCGAGGCCAGCGACGCTTCGATGCCTTCCTTGCCCCACGAGACCGGGTAGCAGATGTTCAGTTCATACGACTTGAACTTGCCGCCGGTGTGCAGGCTGATGTTGCGCAGGCGGGCCATGTCGTCGAAACCGATCACCGGCTGTGACACTTCGAGGCGCATCGGCGGGTTGACGTTGTTCGTGTCCAGCAGGTTCGGCTTCGGACCGATGAACGACACGAGCGACATCACCATCGCTTCGCGGATCGGGTCGATCGGCGGGTTCGTGACCTGGGCGAACAGCTGCTTGAAGTACGAGTACAGCGGCTTCAGCTTGTTCGACATGACGGCCAGCGGCGAGTCGTTACCCATCGAGCCGGTGGCTTCTTCGCCCAGCACGGCCATCGGGGCCATCAGGAACTTCAGGTCTTCCTGGGTGTAGCCGAATGCCTGCTGGCGGTCCAGCAGCGAGATCGCGGCTTTTTCACCTTGTGCATCCTTGGCACGGTTCTGCGACAGCTGGCTTTCCGACAGCTTGATTTCGTTCAGCTTGATGCGCACCGACTTGATCCATGCCTTGTACGGCTTGGCGTTCGAGTAGGTGTCCTTCAGTTCCTTGTCGTCGATGATGCGGCCGGCTTCCAGGTCGATGAGGAACATCTTGCCCGGCTGCAGACGCCATTTCTTGACGATGCGCGATTCCGGGATCGGCAGCGTGCCCGATTCCGAGGCCATGACGACCAGGTCGTCGTCGGTGACGATGTAGCGGGCCGGACGCAGGCCGTTGCGGTCCAGCGTACCGCCGATGTGGCGGCCGTCGGTGAAAGCCATGGCGGCCGGGCCGTCCCACGGTTCCATCATCGCGGCGTGGTATTCGTAGAACGCGCGGCGGTTCTCGTCCATCGTCGCGTGGTTTTCCCAGGCTTCCGGGATCATCATCATCATCGCCTGGGCGATCGGGTAGCCGGCCATGACCAGCAGTTCGAGCGCGTTGTCGAAGCAGGCGGTGTCCGACTGGCCTTCATAGATCAGCGGGAACAGTTTCTGCAGGTCGTCGCCCAGCACGGCCGACTTCATGACGCCTTCGCGGGCGCGGGTCCAGTTGAAGTTGCCCTTGACGGTGTTGATCTCGCCGTTGTGCGCCAGCAGGCGGTACGGGTGGGCCAGCGGCCACTCCGGGAACGTGTTCGTCGAGAAACGCTGGTGCACCATGGCCAGCGCGGAGACGCAGCGCGGGTCCTGCAGGTCCTTGTAGTACACACCGACCTGGTCCGCCAGCAGCAGGCCCTTGTAGACGACGGTACGGGCCGACATCGACGGCACGAAGAATTCCTTGCCGTGGATGAGTTTCAGGGCCTGGATCGCGTGGCCCGACGATTTGCGGATGACGTACAGCTTGCGCTCGAGCGCGTCGGTGACCATCACGTCCGGGCCGCGGCCGATGAAGATCTGGCGGATCACCGGCTCTTTCGCGCGGACGGTCGGCGACATCGGCATCGTGTCGTCCACCGGCACGTTGCGCCAGCCCAGCACGACCTGGCCTTCGGCGCGCACGGCGCGCTCGATTTCCTGTTCGCAGGCGATGCGCGAAGCGTGTTCCTTCGGCAGGAAGATCATGCCGACGCCATATTCGCCCGGCGGCGGCAGTTCGATGCCCTGCTTGGCCATCTCGTCGCGGTAGAACTGGTCGGGGATCTGGATCAGGATACCCGCACCGTCGCCCATCAGGGCATCGGCACCGACGGCGCCGCGGTGGTCCAGGTTCTTCAGGATCAGCAGACCCTGTTCAATAATGGAGTGGCTCTTGTTGCCCTTGATATGGGCGACGAAACCGACGCCGCAGGCGTCGTGTTCATTGGCGGGATCGTACAAACCTTGGGCAATCATGGGGGCTCCGCAGCATTTTGAAGATATTGAAGGCCGAGGATAGAGCAGACTTCGGTAAACATCAATAGCAATAATTAGGGTCGGAGTCGAATTAAATACAGAGTTTTTTGGTCTTAAATTAAATGGGGACACAGTAGAACAAGTGATGCGTTTCGCCTGCCATATCAATAAAATCATATAGTTATGCGCAAAACCGTCGTTCCCGCGCAGGCGGGAGCCCAAGTTCCGCGTGCCCGCCAACAACTTGGACCCCCGCCTTCGCGGGGGCGACGGGGCAATAAAAAAGGAGGCCTTTAGCCCCCTCATCATTCATTTGTTGCAATGACGCTGCGCACAAATCTATTCCGCAGCCTTCACCTTGAACGGTCTCCCCCGCTTGGCCGGCAAAATCTGCCGCCTGGTCTTGTGCTCCAGCGCGACCTTGAATTCATGCGATCCCAGCGGCGCCCCCTTCAGCACCGCCGCATTGATCGTATCCAGTTCCTGCCCCGACATCCCCTGCTGCGCCAGCTCGATGAAGGCCGCCTCGCGCTGGAACGGCGTGTTGCCGAGTTCCCAGTACTTGGCGTGGTCGGTGATCAGCGGATCCGGCCGCACGCCGGCGTGATGCGCGTAGCTCGACCACGGGTAGTCGAGCGGCTCGAACGCGAGCTGGCTGCGCAGTGGATTCAGTTCGATGTAGCGGATGCAGGCCAGGAAATACGCGTCCGGGTCGATCACGGACGTGCGGAAACGTCCCTGGAACAGGGTGCCGGAGCGGCCGTACTTGTTGTTAAACCAGGGAACATATAACCGCCCCACTTTCTGCATCATGGCCGCCAGGCCGTCCTCGTCGGACGGCGTCGCCAGCACATGCAGGTGGTTCGGCATCAGGACGTACGCGTGGATGGCCACGCGGTAGAACTTCGCGCTCTCGCGCAGCCATTCCAGGAAGCGGCGGTGGTCTTCGTCGTCGCGGAAGATCAGCTGGTTGTCGTTGCCGCGCTGGATGATCAGGTGCGGCTCGTGCGGCAGGATGAGTCGGGGTTGGCGGGCCATGGCGTCATTCTAACGCGACCGCCTCGCTCTGTCCCCGATTGATTACGCCAGCGTGAAACCGGCGGACAGGCTGTAGCCCTCGCCATAGGCGCTGCGCAGCGGCAGATCCTGGCCGAGGCCGGTGCGGGCCTTCTTGCGCAGACGGTAGACGAGCATGTCGACGCGGCGGCTGGCATCCGGATCGTCGCCACCCATGCCGGCCACGATCACCTGGCGCGGAACGGGCCGGGTGTTGATGGTCAGCAGGTGCAGGAAGTTGCACTCCTTTTCCGTCAGGTCGATCACCTTGCCCATCAGCTCGAGCTGGCGGGCCGAGACGCGCAGGGTCCACTTGCTCGGCGCGGGCGCCGGCTCGGACGACGGCCGCACGCGGCGGTCCAGCGCCTCGATGTGGGCAGCCAGTTCCGGGAACTTGATCGGCTTGGTGAGATAGTGGTCGGCGCCGAGGCGCAGGCCGAGGATGCGGTTGTCGAAGGCCACACGGCCCGTCAGCACCAGCAGTCCGATCTCGGGATACAGCTGGCGCATTCGTGGAATCACGTTAAAGCCGTCCTCGTCGGGCAGGCCCAGGTCGAGCACGACCACGGCCGCCGGCGTGCGCGTCAGCGCGGCCCACATATCGCTGGCGGTGGTCGCGATCGTGACCTCATGGCCGAGTTCCTTGAGGAAATCGGCCATATCGCCTGCGTATTCGCCATTGTCTTCAACAATCAATATTTGCGTCATGGGTTTTGCCAATTCCTTGTTTCGTATTCCCGGCTTCGTTGTCGGGCGGCTAACCCCGGTCGCCATGCCGATTATCACTGCTGGTCATTCCGGAAGCAAGACTTTTTGCCCCGCTCGCCTGTGCCGGCAGCCAAAGCCTGAACTCGGCGCCGCCCTCTGGAGGACATGCATATGTCAAACTACCGCCGTGCACTTCCACCACGGAGCGCGCCATGTACAGCCCGAGCCCGCTGCCCGCGATACCCTCGGCATTCGCGCCGCGGTAGCCCTTGTCGAAGATGCGCGCGACGTCGTCCGCCAGCACGCCATGCCCCTCGTCGCGCAGCGCCAGTTCGACGCCGCCGTCGACCCGCCGTCCCGCCACATGCAGCGCGGTACCGGCCGGCGTATAGCGCAGGGCATTGTCCAATAACACCTTGAGCGCCAGGCGCAGGCCGGATGGTTCGCCCCGCAGCGCGGCCGGCAGGTCGCTGGCTTCCAGGGTCACGGGACGTCCGGCCGCGCGCGCCTGCGCCACCAGTTCTTCCAGCAGCAGCTTCGGCCCCACCTTGTTCTCGCGGCGCTGGCTGCCGAGTGCGGCCATGCGCTCGGGGGACAGGTAGTCGTCCAGCATCGCGATCAGGCGGTCGGTCGCGGTCGCGATCTTGCGGTAGCGCTCGCGCGTCGCCTCGTCGGCCTTGGTGCCCAGGGACTCCAGCCGCTGGATCGCGCCGTCGATCGTCGACAGCGGCGTCCGGAATTCATGGTTCAGCATGCTGGCAAACCGTTTTCTCTCGCGCTCCCGCTCGCGCCGCGCGGACACGTCGCGCACGAGGCCCAGCAGCGCCCGCGGCTGGCC
>NZ_JBKYMO010000137.1:0-12494 GCF_047302915.1 Massilia sp. CT11-108
GCACGCCCCCTCCGCAGCCGTCGCCCCCGGCACCGCCTGCGTCCGTACCCGCCGCCCACATGCAGGCGGGCATGCGCCCGGTGCAGGTATCGCAAGACACCGCCACAACTACTCATCGGAGAACGACAATGACCAGCAGAGAACCCCTGCCCGCCGATTTATCGGGCGACGCAGCCATGCAAGTGCCAGCATTTCCCGGGTCCTCATCGGACATGGGCGACTTTCACGACACGTTGAAATCTCTGCTCGCATTCCAGACCGAGCAGCAGCACGTCCTCCGCCAGTTCCTCGACCTGCAGGCACAGCTGGCCGGCATCGGTCCGCGCCTCGTGGCGCCGCCGCTGGTGCTGCCGGTCGGGTCGACGCGGCCAGTCAATCCCATGCCTGAACCGCGCCCCCAGGCCACCGTGGCCGGCCTTGCGACAGCGCCAGCGAGCGCCGCGCCGTCCCCCATTCATATCGGCAAGCCCGCGCAGGCGCCCATCCTGCCCGAACTGCCAGCCGCGGTCCCGCTCGCCGCTTCTTCCGCTCCCATGACAGCGCTGTCGGCGGCGCCCCACGGCAGTCCTCAGGAAGCCAGGCCGGCATCGACCGCCGAATTCTCGGCGGAGCTGTTGAAAGCGGTGTCGGAACGGACCGGCTACCCCGTCGACATGCTCGACATGGACGCGCATATGGAGGCGGACCTCGGCATCGATTCGATCAAGCGCATCGAGATCTTCAGCAATCTGTCGCAACGCCACAGCCTCGTCGGCGATCGCGACGAAGAAAAGCTGATCGAGGAGCTGTCGGGCTTCAAGACCTTGCGTGAAGTCGTGGCGTGGTACGAGCGCCTGCTTGCGCCCGAAGCGGAATCCACTGTAGCGGAGAGCCCGGCAAAAAAAGCGCCGGCTCCACTTTCGTCGCCGGATGAGGAAGTGGAGTCGCGTGCTGCACCGGCAGAGTCCGACCCCGTGCTCAGCTATGTCGTCCAGGCATGCGACGCACCGCTGGACGCGGACACGACGATCGCCTGGCCGGGCGGCGTCCCCATTGTCCTGGTCAGCAAGGTCTCGCCCCTCGCGATCGCGTTGCGCGAGCGGCTCGAGGAACAAGGCTGCCAGGTTCGTCACGTCGTGCCCGGCGCATTCACGCGGGCCGTCGACGCGTCGCGCCTCGAGGTCGACCTTTCCTCGCTCGACGCCGTGACGCCGCTTGCCGAGCTGCTGCGGGTGGACGAGACGCCGCCCGGGGCCCTGATCAACCTGATGGGCGCCGACGAGGGTGGCCCGACGTGGGACCACAGGAACGATGCGCGGGCACTGTTCATGCTCCTGAAAGTGCTGGGCCCCGCCCTGCGGCGCAGTGCCGACGCCGGCGCCGGCCGGTTGATCAACGTGACGTCGTTCGATGGCCGCTTCGGCCTCGCTGGTGGCGCGCATACCGCGGCCGGCAGCGCCGGGACGCTGGGCGTCGTGAAGTCGGCCGCCCGGGAATGGGCCAACGTCCGGGTGAAATGCATCGATGCCGCACCGGCGCTCGATCCGGCGGAGCTCGCCGCCCGGATCGCGCGCGAGATGTTCAGTTCGAATCCCGACATCGAGGTGGGGTTCGACGAGGACGGGCGCTACCGCATCGATCTCGTTCCGCGCGCACGCGAGCATGACAATCTCGGGGAATTCGCCCTCGAACCCGGTTCCGTGGTCCTCGTGACCGGCGGCGCCTACGGGATTACCGCGAACCTTGCGCGCATGCTGGCGGATAAATATCACCCGCACCTCGTCCTTGTCGGCCGCAGTCCGTTGCCGGGCGACGAGGACGAGCTGACACGCGACGTGACGGATCTGCAGGCGTTGCGGCAACTGCTGACGGAACGGTTCCAGTCACGGCATCAGAAGGTCAGGCCGGCGGCGGTCGAAGCCGAACTCAAGCAGCTCCTGAAGGAACGCGAGATGGCGGCCAACCTCGCGGCCTTCCGCAACAGCGGCTGCACGGTGGAATACCACTGCCTGGATGTGCGGGACAACGAGGCGTTCAACGCGTTGCTCGACGAGATCTACCGGCGCCTGGGCAGGATCGACGGCGTCATCCACGGTGCGGGTGTGATCAGCGACAAACTGATACTCAACAAGTCCGTGGACACCTTCGACTCGGTGTTCGATACGAAAGTCGTGCCCGCGCTGACGCTTGCGGCACGGCTGGACCTTGCCGCCCTGCGCTTCATCGTCTTCCTGTCCTCGGTCGCCGGTCGGTTCGGGAACATCGGCCAGGCCGACTACAGTGCCGCGAACGAGGTATTGAACAAGCTGGCGGACCAGCTCAGCCATGCCTGGCCCCACCTGCACGCGCTTTCCATCAACTGGGGGCCGTGGGATGCGGGCATGGTCAACGACGATCTGCGCCGGCTGTATGCATCGCGTTCGATCCAGCCGATCGCCCCTGCAACCGGGCAGCGCCATTTCCTGGATGAGCTCGAGCACGGTCCCCGTCGCCAGCCCGAAATCGTGATTACGTCCAGCATCGGCCAGATCGCGACCCTGCGGCTGACGAACTAGCGGAGCATGCAATGGACAACTACGACTATCCAGTTCTGGTCAATTTCACCCCGGTCAGGGTCGCCACGCCGGTGCCTCAACGGCTTGCCCTGGAGGTGTCCGCATATGCCATGGCACGCAGCTATTGCAAGCTGCACGGCATCACCACCCGGCAGGGCAAGCAACAGGCCGTGGCCGACATGCAGGGCAAGTTCGAACAGTATGCGGTGCCGCCTGCCGTGATCAGGCAGCGGCAACTCGTCTTTTTCCCGAAGCTGGCCGACATCCGCATCATGGATGGCGACATGTTCCTGGCCGATCCCGAGCACGCGCACCTGCGACTCTTCGCCGGCCCGGAGGATACCAAAGGCGCGGACCTGAAAACCCGGCACCAGTATTACGGGAAGATCGTCGGCGACTGCCTCGGCGAGATGTATGGCGACGCCGCGGTTGCGCCGGATGACCTGATTCACGT
Source organism: Massilia sp. CT11-108 (assembly GCF_047302915.1). Lineage (NCBI taxonomy): Bacteria > Pseudomonadati > Pseudomonadota > Betaproteobacteria > Burkholderiales > Oxalobacteraceae > Massilia > Massilia sp. CT11-108. The sequence goes on from NZ_JBKYMO010000137.1 coordinate 2,989, forward strand.
GACCTCCACGGGCTATCTGGCGCCGAGCCCGCTGGAGCGCCTGGTCGTGGAAAAGAAATGGTTTTCCACGTGCGTATCGCATTGCTATCACGTGGACAGCCATGGCGCTTTCTCCGCGATAAAGATGGCGCATGGCTTCCTCGCATCGGGGCAGAACGGCACGGCGTCGCCCAGGCAGCGCGTGGATATCGTGCATACCGAACTGCTGTCCGGCCACCACGACATCGAGGAGTTCAGCGCCGCGAACATTGCCGCGATGTCGCTGTACGCCGACGGTTTCATCAACTATTCGCTGTGCACCCCATCGCATGCACGCGACTACGCATTGCCGGGGCTGCGCGTCCTTGCGTTCAACGAACGCCTGCTGCCCGATTCCGCGGACGCCATGACCCTGGTCCCGGGCCCGTACCGGTTCCGGACAACGACGTCGGACATGGTGGAGGTCGTCATCAGGCGCCACGTGTACGCGTTCGTCGACGACCTACTGGGCCGGATCGGCATCGATTTCGAGCAGGCCAAGCCAGGCCTGGTATTCGCGATCCACCCGGGCGGGCCGACGATCATCGAACGCATCGAGGATGAACTCGGGCTACTGGACGACCAGGTCGCCGTCGCCAAGGCGGTCCTGCGCGAGAACGGAAACATGTCGTCGGCCACGATTCCCCACATCCTGAAAGGCATCGTCGACGAACCCGGCATTGCGCCCGGCACGCGCGTCGTCTGCCTCGGTTACGGCCCGGGACTCACCCTCGGCGGACTGGTACTGGAGAAGATCTGATGGCACCCACCAATCATTACCTGGTCTCGGGCAGCGCGCCGCTCGTGGGCCGGGCGTTCGAGGCAGCGGCCCACCAGGCGTCCGCCGACGATACCGGGACCGCGGCGCCCCGGCAGCCGGCGCCGGTCCTGCCGTTCGTCGACCGGATCCTCGACTACCAGGCCGGCGCCAGCATCACGGTAGCGCGCCGGCTGGCGCTCGACACGGACCTGTTCCTGGCGGACCATAACTTCGTCCATGCCCCGGGGGTCAAGCCACTCCGCGAATGCTATCCCGTAGTGCCCATGACGGGCAGCCTCGAACTGATGGCCGAGGCGGCGGCATGCCTTACCCCCGGCTATGGCCTGCTCGGCTTCGAAAACGTCACGGCCCGGCGCTGGATCGCGGTGTCGGACAACGGCGAACTCGAGTTGACGGTCAAGGGCCAGGTCGAGCATGGGCACGAGCAGGCCGATTACAAACGCATTGCGGTGGAAGTGCTGGCCGGGCCCGCGCACGAGAGCATGATCGCTTCCACGGTACTGCTCGGCACGCGTTACGCGGCGCCGCCGCCAGCGCAATCCATCCTCCCGCCGACCGGCACCACGGTCGACGCCGGTCAACTGTATGCGGACCGCCACCTGTTCCATGGACCGCGGTTCCAGTGCCTGCACGGACCGCTGCACGTCGGCCCCGACGGGTTGCATGGGCAATTGCGGGTCAGGCCCACGCAGGACTGGTTCACCTTCTCGGACCAACCGCAACTGCTGTGCGACCCGGGACTGCTGGACACCATCGGCCAGCTCATTGCCGTCTGGAGCATGCAGGACGGCAGCTCCGCCTTCCCTGTCGGTCTGGGGCGGCTCGACTTCCATGGCCCGACGCCGGCCGCAGGCAGCATCCTGCCCGTCACGATCAGGATCACGGGACGCCAGTTGAAGATGATCAGCGCGGACGTCGAGATCGGCGACGGCGCGGGCGGCGCCTGGCTCCGCGTCGCCGGCTGGCGGTCCTGGCAATTCAAATGGGCGCCGGAACTCGTGGCCCTGCAACGCCACCCGAGCCGGTGCCTGCTCAGCGAGACCCGGTCGCTGGCCGGCCCCGATCGCGACATCGGTTACCAATGGCTGGCGGCGCAGACCATCGCCGGTTTCGACCTCGCCCTGCTGGCACGTCACTACCTGCGGGCCGAGGAAATGATCGAGTTCGACGCGAAGGCCCACTACCCGCAGCGTCAGCTCGAATGGCTCCTTGGGCGCGTCGCGGCCAAGGACGCGGCGCGCGCCTGGAGCGCACGCACGGCCAACGCGGACCTGGACCTGCATCCCGCGGCGTTCGCCATCCGCAACGATCCGCATGGCCAGCCCGTCGTCGCCTCCTGGCCGGCCCCGACGCCCGTCCCGCGCATCAGTATCGCGCACAGCCATGGAGTCGCGGTTGCCATCGCGGCCGGCGCACCGGTCGGCATCGATATCGAGCGCGTCGCCGAGCACGATGCGCATTGGCTGGCGAGTTTCACGACCGAAGGCGAGCGGCGGCAACTGGCGGCATACGGCGCCCCGGAACGAGCCGCCTGGATCACCCGCCTGTGGTGTGCCAAGGAAGCGTTCGGCAAGCGCCTTGGCCTCGGCCTCCATCGTCCGGCCCGGGATGTCGAAGCGTGCGCATGGGCGGACGACCACGGCCTGCGCATGCGCCACGTACCGGACGGCGCGTGCGCCGATGTCAGGACGCTGCGTGACGGCGACTTCATCGTGGCGATCGACAGTCCCGTGCCCACGCACGACAACAAGGAGCAATCATGACCGTCAGCGCTGTTCCGGCACTCATCGAGATGCGGAATGTACACAAGCAGTACGAGCTTGGAGAGAACCGCATCGACGCACTCAAGGCGATCAACGTCTCGATCGTCCCCGGGGAATTCGTGGCCGTCTGGGGTCCCTCCGGATCGGGAAAATCCACGTTCTGCAATCTGTGCGGCCTGCTGGATACGCCCACCTCGGGGAGCGTGCTGTTCCAGGGCCAGGACGCGGCCGCATTGTCGGACGATCATTGCAGCGCGTTGCGCAACCGCGCCATCGGCTTCGTGTTCCAGAGCTTCAATCTGATCCCGGTACTCTCGGCCCTGGAGAACGTCATGCTGCCGCTTCAGGTCGGACAGGCGACAGCACGCGAAGCGCGGAATATCGCGCTGAAACGGCTCACCGACATGGGCCTGGAGCACCATCTGGCCCATCGCCCGGCCAAGCTCTCGGGCGGCCAGCAGCAACGGGTCGCCATCGCCCGGGCACTGGTCGGCGCGCCGATGCTCGTGGTTGCCGACGAGCCGACCGCCAACCTCGACTCCGACAATGCGCTCAAGGTCATCGCATTGATGCGCTCGATCAGCCATACCGAGGGAACGGCGTTCGTGTTCTCGACCCACGACCAGCGCCTGCTGGAGCGGGTCGACCGGCAGATCGTCCTGCATGACGGCATGGTGCAGGACGACCGCAGGAACCACATTACCTCCTTTGCCAACCGAGGTTAATCATGCTCACCTGGATCAAACTGGCCGTCCGTAATCTCTTCCGCAACGCGCGCCGCTCCCTCTTCACGATCCTGGCGATTGCACTCGGCTTCGTGGCCGTGAACGTGCTGGGCGGATTCATGGTCTACATCTTCAACAACCTGCAGGAAAATTACATCTACGGCGAGGCAAACGGACACCTCACCATCTTCAAGACCGGATTCCTCGACAAGGGGAAGCTGGACCCGACGCGCTACCTGCTCACCGCGGACCAGCTCAGGACCGTCGAGGGCGTGACTGCACGCCACCCCGAAGTCCTCGTCAACACGGCGCAGCTGGGCGTGTCCGGCCTGTTGAGCAACGGCGAAGTCTCGACGATCTTCATCGGCACGGGCCGCGTACCGTCCGATGTCGAGAAAATCAGGAAATACGCCAACGCGACCCAAAAGCGCATCCGGCAGTACGACGGCCAACCGCTGGCGGACGATGACGTCAATGGCATCGGCGTCAGCCATGGCCTTGCCAAGGCCCTGAATCTGCCGCTCGGCGCCACCGCGGTGGCGATGTCGCCGACTGTGAGCGGCCAGATCAATGCCCTCGACGCCAGGCTCGTGCAACTCATCGATTCGCCTGTCGAGGTGCTCGATGACAAGCTCACCATCGTACCGCTCGGGTTCGCCCAGAGCCTGTACGACACGCACAGCGTCGATCGGGTCACGCTGCTGCTCGACCGGGACACCGATGTCGAAGCGTTCCGGACGATCCTGGCGCAGGAACTGCGGCGATCCGGCCTCGACGTCGACATCCGGACGTGGGCCGAGCTGTCGCCCTTCTACACCAAGACGAAAAAGATGTTCGACGTGATCTTCGTCGTCAGCTTCGTCATCGTCTTCATGATCGTCGTGATGAGCGTGGTGAACACGTTCACCATGGCGGTCATGGAGCGCACCCGCGAGATCGGCACGCTGCGCGCACTGGGCGTCAAGCGCCGCCGCATCGTCGGGCTGTTCTCGATGGAAAGCGTCGTGCTGGGCGGCTTCGGATCGCTGCTGGGCATCGCGCTGACGCTGCTCGTCGTCACGTCGGTGAGCTGGCTGGAGCCTACGTGGATACCGCCCCAGATGGCGCGCCGCGTGCCGCTGCAAATCTACCTGGTCCCCACGTACTGGGTATTCAGCACGCTCATGCTGATGCTGTTGTCCACCGTTGCTGCGATCCTGCCGGCCCGCAAGGCCGCGCGCATGCCCATCCCGAATGCGCTGGGCTATGCCTGAAGAACGAGGAGATTGCGATGACTGCACCGTACCTGACCCGATGGACTCGGCCGGCCATGGCACTGGCGATCTTCCTGTCGCTGCCGTATGCCGGTCGCGCCGAGCCCTCTTCCACCGACATCCTGAGGGCGGCGGACGAAGCGCGCGGCAATGTGAATGGTCTCGCCTGGCGGGTCGCCATCGAGTCGTCCGAGAACGACAGGGTCACGGACCGGCTGGTCTACGACATCAAGGTGCGTGCCTTCGATTTCGCCGGTGTCAGCCTGGAGCCGCCCAAGTACAGGGGCAACAAGATCCTCATGCTCAACACGAACATGTGGTTCTACAAGCCGGGCCTCAGCAGGCCTGTACCGATCTCGCAGCGCCAGAAGCTGATGGGCGACGCGGCGTATGGCGATATCGCGGCCACCAACTATGCCGACAACTACGCGGCCACGCGGCTCCCCGACGAGCTCGTCAACGGCGAGGAGTGCTACGTCTTCGACCTGAAAGCCAATATCGACAAGGTGACGTACGACCGCATCACCTATTGGGTTTCGAAAAAACGCCTGCTCGGGATCAAGGCCGAATACTTCACCGTATCGGGCAAGAAATTCAAATCCGCCTGGATGGATTACGCCAATACCGTCAAGGTCAACGGCAACACCCGTCCGTTTCTGTCCCGGATCACCTTGCGGGGGGAATTGATGAACACGGAGGTGACTTACCTGAAACTCGCCAATCCACACATCGAAGCAATACCTGACTACGTCTTCAACCTGAATCTCTTCATGCGATGAGGCTAACGATGCGAAAACGGCTTTCCCTATGTGTAGTGGGCCTGGGTTTGTCCTGGTCGGCATATGCCGCGCCGGAGTCTTCGACTCTGGCCCAGGAAATCAGTGATGGATTTTATTCGCGCATCAACGGCCTTGCTTACGGGCTCTATCAGGATACGCTCTCCTCGCCGCTGAACCCGAACAACAGCCTGGGCATTGCAAGCAACCAGGCCGCGTTCCAGTTCCGCCCCGATTTCAACCTGAAGCTGCGCGCATTCGAATTCGACCTGCGGCCCCGCTTTTACTGGACGCGCTCGCGTATCGACTATCCCGGCATGTCCCCTGACCGGAAGATCGAGCACAAGGTGTTCCTGAACGAGGGATCGATCCGCTTCCGTCCGCACGACCGATTGACGCTGAGCTATGGCCGGGAAAACCTGCAGTGGGGGCCCTCCTCGCTCGTGTCGCCATCGAATCCGTTCAATGCCAACAACGGCAAGAACAACCCGAACCTCGAACAGCCGGGGCTGGACTATGCCCGCGCCGTTTACGTCGCGAGTTCCGCCGTCACGGTATCGCTCATCGACAACACCGGCAAGGGCCGTCTCGATCCGATCAATCGCTATCGCAAGGCACGCGCCGTCAAACTGGACTTCACTGGCGACAAGACCTACTTTTCGCTGATCGGATCGAAAGCGACCGGCGAAGGGAGTCGCATTGGCGGTTTCGCCGGATGGAACGTGTCGGACGCGCTGTTGCTGCATGCGGAAGCCAGTGCCGGGCGCAAGTCGAACGGCCCAGGGGTCGCGCCGCGCAACCGGCAGTTGCTCACCGGCGCGTCGTACACCCTGGAAAGCGGCCCGACGCTGACAGCCGAGTATTTCTTCAACAAGGATGGCTGCCCCGACGCGCCGATCCAGACGTGCCTGCAGCGCCGGGGCGCATTGCTCGATCCCGTCCTTCCGCTGGCGCGGCGCCGCTACGCGATGCTGCAATTCCTCGACACGAAAATCGCCGGCAAACTCAATCTGACTGCGCGCTACATCCGCAATCTCGATGACGTTTCATCCCAGTTCATCGTCAACGCGGAATACGAACTGGGCGACCATTTGCAGCTATTGATCGTGCCGGCGCATTACCGTGGTGCGGCGAACAGCGAATTCGGCAGCCTGCTGCACAGATCGGTATTCGTGGGCGCGTCCTACACGTATTAGCGTCTTGCAGAACCATAGGGAGACCATGATGGAATCGACACGCACGTTTGCCATCGTCACGATGGGCAGCGGAGATTACCTCGGCTCGACCGTACGGGACCTGGCACTGGCCAATGCGCTATGGCGGCGCGGCCACAAGGTCGTGATCTACTGGATGATGGAAGTGAACGCCGAACTCGCCGACCCCGGCATCGCGCACCGCATGCTGTGTCATGGCACGCGCTACCATTTCGCGACGCCGTCCGGATTCCTCGACCAGTGCGTGGGCCGTCTGTTGTTCCTGTTGCCGCGACGCCTGCGCGTACGCACGATTCAGGCGCGCAGCGGTTATGTCGACCGACTGCTGCGCAACCTGATCCATGCGCTCTACGGCCGCCCCGGAGGAGACCGGGGCCTTGCACGGCGTCTGCAACGCCTTCTCGCACGCGATGGGGCCAGCCATGTGTTGATGAGTTTCGCGGCGCTCGGCCCGCTGGCCCTGGAGGCGCAACGGATGAGCACGCACGAGTTCGACTACCTGCTGACATTCCAGGGGGACGAGCAGTTCGCCGCGCATGCTAAACAGTTGGGGCTGCTCGACGAGTTCCACCGCCTGCTCAACGAGGCCATCCGTGCTTCCTCCTGGCCATCCGTCGTCGTCAGTGCCGACTACGCGGACCGGATCGTCGCGGAGATGGACGTGCCGCGAGAATCGCTCGCGGTCGTGTACAACGGCATCGTGCAAACCGAGCGCAAGGTCAAACATTCGTTCGCGAGCCTGAAGTCGGCCTTTCCTGGCTTGTCGCCGCATTATCCGATCGTCGCCTATGTCGGACGCCAGGACGCCGAGAAAGGCATCGATCTGCTGCTTTACGCAGCCCGGCTGCTGGCCAGGCGGAACACGGCGATGCAACTCGTCATCTGCGGCTCGACGGCGAAAGGCGGCACCTACCGCAAGGTGCTGGACGATCTGTCCACCCATCTCGACCTGAAGGTCTTTCACGCGGGTTCGATTTCAATCGAAACACGCGACGCGTTGTACGCGCACAGCCATTGCGTGGTCTGTCCGTCCGTCAATCGCGAGCCGTTCGGCCTCGTCGTTGCCGAAGCAATGAGCCATGGTGCCCCCGTACTGGTGCCCGACTATGGCGGCATCGGCGAAGTCATCCGCGACGGCGAGAAAATGGGCGGCCTCCTGTTCAAGGCGTGGGACAGCGGCGATCTCGCCACCCAGCTCGAACGCCTGCTGCTGGACCGCCCGTTGCACCGCCGCCTTGCAAGCAATACCAGGGCCATCGCCAAGCGCTTCACGGTCGACAATATGGTCGACGCCGTACTGAATTTGCTCGAGACCGCGACCAGGAAAACGGGCGCCTCCGCAGCCGCACCGGATGCGGTGACCGAACCCTGAGGTGGGCGACCCGCCGCCCTTGGAAAAGATCGTCAGGTCCTGCTGCCCTGCGCCACGCGGAACTGCACCGTGTACGCGCCGGACGTCGGGACGTTGACCGGATAGCGCATCCAGTCGTTGTTGTCCGTGTGGCCGACGTTGAAGCCGCCGCCGGTGTCCGTCGTCGGTTCGATGACCACGCCGGACATGCTGGCATACGTCTCCGCCTGGACCGTGCCGGGCATGGGCGTTTGCGCCTGCGCCTGGCCGGCGCATTGTTGGAACGAGGTTGCGACTCATAGGGGTTTCCCTGTGGTTTCAGCGCACCACGGTCTGGATCGCGTGCGCCGGGATGTCGACCGCCGTTTCCATGCGGTCGACGACGAGGCGGTAGCGCTGCGGCTGGTCGGTCCGGTTCATGACGACGACCGCGAGCCGGCCGTCGCCGTTGCGGAACGCGACCGTCTGCAGGGTGCTGCGGCTCGCAGCCGCGCCCACGCGGCGCGCGCCGGGCCGGATCCAGCGCGAGAAGTGCCCCATGTAGGCATAGCTGGGCGTGAACACGAGCTGGCCGTCGTCGCTCGCGTGCAGCAGCGCGAAGCAGTAGTTGCCGACGTGGTTCGGACCGCCGCGGCTGTCGAGCAGCATGTTCCAGTCGACCCAGCCGCTCGATCCGGCGGCCAGGTCGGCGATGATCTCGCTGCCATAGCGCTCGCCGTTCGCCCAGCTCTGCACCTGGCCCGGGTCGAACTTCTCGATCGACGATTCGGTGAGCAGGAACGGCACGTCGGGCCAGGCCTCGTGGACGGCCGCCAGGTTGCGGTGCATCGGCTCGCCCTTGGCCCATGTCTCGTACCAGTGGTAGCCGACACCCCACACGTACGGCCGCGCCTTCGGATCGTCGAGGATGTGCGCGGCGCGCTGCGGCAGCAGGTCGCGGTTGTGGTCCCACACGATGATCTTCTTGTCGCCCAGGCCTGCCGCCTTCAGCGCGGGGCCCAGGTGGTCGCCGAGGAAGCGCGTCTCGTCCTCGGCCGCGAAGATCATCGATTCCCAGGTCTGCTTCGCCATCGGCTCGTTCTGCACCGACAGGCCCCACAGCGGGATGCCCTCCTTCTCGTAGGCCTGGACGAACTTGACGATGTACCGCGCCCACGTGCCGGCGTACTCCGGCCGAAGGCTGCCGCCGCCCAGCATGGAGCCGTTCGTCTTCATCCACGCGGGCGCGCTCCACGGGCTCGCGAACACGCGCATCTGCGCGCCGTAGGCCTTGCCCGCGTCCAGCGCCCGGTGCAGCAGCGGCAGGCGGTAGCGGCGGTCGTGGCCGATGTCGAACGAGGCCAGGGCGCGGTCGCCGTCCTTCACGTACGTGTAGCTGCCGCTGGAAAAATCGGAGCTGTGGATCGTCGTGCGCAGGATCGTGTAGCCCAGGCCTTCGCGCGGGTCCAGATACGCTTTCAGGAACGCCTGCTGCGCGTCCGGCTTGAGCTTCGCGTACGTCTCGGCGGCGGCGTCGGTGATGGCACCGCCGAAGCCGAACACCTCCTGGTAGCGGTGCCCGGTGTCGACGAAGACGGCCGTCTCCGTTTCCAGCGGCTGGCTCGCGGCGCGCGGCGCGTCGAGCC
>NZ_JBKYMO010000138.1:0-12463 GCF_047302915.1 Massilia sp. CT11-108
GGCGCGATGTGGTCGCCGCTGGCCGCCCGCCTGGCGGCCCGCCACACCGTCGTCGTGCCGGACCTGCGCGGCATGGGCCTGTCGTCGCACCCGGCCGGCGGCTACGACAAATGGACGCAGGCCGGCGACGTCCGCGCCGTCCTCGACAAGCTCGGCATCGACCACGCCGTCGTCGTCGGCCACGACATCGGCACGATGGTGGCCTTCGCCTACGCCTCCCGCTATCCCGACAGGACGGACCGCCTCGTCGTCATGGACGCGCCCGTGCCCGGGATTCCGCCGTGGGAGCAGATCCTGCGCAACCCGCTGCTGTGGCATTTCTCGTTCGGCGGCCCGGACGCCGAGCGCCTCGTCGCCGGCCGCGAGCGCATCTACCTGGACCGCTTCTGGAACGAATTCGCCGGCGACCCGAAGAAGGTCGACGAAGCGACCCGCACTTATTATGCGAAGCTGTACGCCCGCCCCGGCGCGATGCACTCGGCCTTCGCGCAATTCCTCAGCTTCCCCAAGGATGCCGAGGTCAACCAGAAAGTCGTCGCCAATAAACTGCCGATGCCGGTGCTGGCGATCGGCGGCGCCAGGTCGTTCGGCGCCAACGAGGCGGTCGTGATGCGCAATGCGGCGACCAACGTCACCGAAGTGGTCATTCCGGATGCGGGGCACTGGCTGATGGAAGAGGCGCCGGAAGCGACGATGGCGGCGATCCAGAAGTTTGTGGACGGAAAATAAGAAATCCCGCCAGGTGGCGGGCGTGTCAGCGTGCGCCGCCCGGGTCTCCCCTACGAACGCGTGGGCGCGCATCACGTTGCTGCCTAGCGCCAGGCGTAGACGGGAGAGTGCCTCTCACATGCGATTCATGGTGCTCTCCCGCTTGCTACCGCCGACATCGCCTTCTAACAGGAATCGGTCATGGCTTTGACCGGCTCGATCTGGATGAAGTCATGCTTATGCTTGCCTCCACTGACATCGATCAGGAAGCGTCCCATGCAGAATGTGGAGGGGGTAGCGGCACCGTGTGTGCCATGGTCGATGGACTGGAACTGCCGGATACGGCCGTGCAGGCGCCAAGCGCTGCGCACGTGGCCATCACGAGCGCAGCCAACAGGAACGAGACCGATCTATTGACCGCTGAAGTTCCCGATCGTCGCAATCAGGGCGGCACCGCAAGTCGTCTTGTGCCCTTCGTAAGCGACCGCGACACCGTCGATGACGTGGTGCGGGTCGCCCTCGGCAATGATGCAAACGGTATGTCCCGCGATCGGGCAACTGCACATGTCGCCCACGCGGGCCACCGCGATGCCGTCAACCGTGAAATGTTGCGCACTCACGCTCACGACCTTGCCACCGTGCGACGTGGGATCGCCAAGGCGAATCACATTGGGCATCGGTTACCCCTTATCTTGGTGCGACGATCCGTCACCCAGGCCATGAGCGTCGGAACTTGCGTTGCCTGGTGCGGCCTGCGCGATCGACTGCGGCTTTGGCGCCTCGGCGTCGTAATCGACCAGTTTCCACACGGTCGCCGTACGATACGAAGGACGCGCTCCCTTGAGCTTTTGCCACAACGACGATTCGCCCAGCATGGTCACCTGCGGCATCGTTTCCCCTGCCGTGAAGTACTGACGCGCCCCGCCTTCGATCTCGCCGGCTTCGCTGGCTTGCCACCAGCCCGTCTGGGGGCACGCGCGGCCGGTCGCAGCAAGTTCTCCGAGCGGAAGGCGTGGTTGCGGTTCAGGGGAGATGTCGCCGGTCTTCACGGTGTCGCCTGTAGGACGCAAGCGGAAACTGTTGAGGACGTCGTCCCAGAGCTTCATGGCCTGTTCGTCAGTCAGGCTTGTTTTTTGGGGATTACCTTTGCGATCCGCATGACCGGTCGATAACTCGATCTTGATGGCAGGTGTCTCCAGCGTGCCCTCGCCCTGAGTTTCCCAGACAAACGCGTGTCCACGCATACCTCCACTGTTTGGCGCCGACGCGAGATGTTCCTGTCCCTTGTACGGTCCAACCTGCCGGTTGCCTTTACGTAGAACATGTATTGATGTGGCAAGATTACCAAGCACCTGCGTCATTCCCCCCATGCGTTCAAGCAAAGGCTTGTCATGCTTATATTTGGCAAGAGGGTAAAACCATACGGATAGGATCGTATCCGGATGGTCGGCAACGCGAAAGTCCACGCCAGCTTCTTCATTTTCCCATTCCGAATTTGCGATTAAACCGCCGTCAAAGCAGTATCCAGGCTCACTGGGCATTTCTGTTTCAGAACGAGAGCGCAGACGAGAAAGCACTTTGCCCATGTTTTCCATTCCAACTTTCTGCTTATCGTCGTCGACGCTATCCTTCAAAAGAAATCGATGACCGCCAATCCACCGGTATCCAAAAACGACAACTTGGGCAGTGCTAGCATCAGACTTCCATGAAGAATATATTCGCGTGGTCTTCTCGGGCTGCACAAACTCAAGTAACATGCTTTTTTTTGTCCGACCATTGATGGACGATTTCAAAATTGATTCATGCGCAGTTGTTTCCTTCTCGAATTCTTCAAGTGACATGGTCTTTACCGGCTCAATGGCAAGGAAGTCGTACTTGTAATTTCCTCCAGTGAGTTTAGAGCCAGCAGGAATATCGATCAGAAACCGACCGACGCAAAAAGTGGATGTAGGTGATGAGGGTACCGTGCTCACGTTATTATTTGCCATGACGAATAGATGAGGGCGATTTGGAGCGGCAACGCAAGCATTAGGGCTTACAGAGAACGCTGCCGCGAAAGCAAGAAGAAATAGACCGTACGTTTTCATGTCTTAGGTAATTTTTGCTTTAGCCAGCTAGAACTGGAGACAATTTTTACAATGGAATATAAGGTAACTGACTGGGCAAGCTTCGCTCCATATGAGCCCTGGTGATCATAGCTTTCATGCCCCTTTCTTTTGCCTTCATGTCGGAAAATCTGAACTACATACGGGGTCGGTGCAGACCCAGATTCCGCCGGGACGGTACCGTCCCCTGGCCCTTGCGCCTTCTGAATTTCAAACCCGTGCTGATTTTTTTCATCAAACGATAATTTGATGGAGCCATTTAAATCATCAGCCATCAATAGCGCACGCTTGAGATCACCAGCAGAAGCTTTAGTAGCTTTCCAGTGCACTTCGTTCCACGCCAACTGTTTAGCATCGGCACCGTAGTATGCATAAGTGTTAGGATGGTATTTGTCCGAAATAAAATCCTGAAGCTTTCGTGCATCATCCATATTAACCAAAAACTTCTTGAAATCAGATTCCCGAGAATTTTCCCCGACGATCTTCCTTCCTTCCCGCTTAGCTTCTTCTTTTTCCCGCCTCCCTACCGGGTCGATCAGATCTTCCTTTACTAACCTCCACCAGCTTTCAGTATTATTTAAATAAATCTCTCCATAAGGATCTTCATCGCCAAGCAAAGTATCGACTTCTTCCGACAGCCCTTGCATATTTACCATTGCATAGCTTGCACGAAGCCAATGTCTTGGCCCTTTATCAGTTTGCGTTTTATACTGTGCAGTAGGTAGCAACTCCAATGGCCCTGGTGCATTGGCCATAACTGCTGTACACTCGGCCCCATTTCTTCCTAGCAAGACTTGCTCTACCCCCTCAAAACCGGCCCGAATACGTTTATATGTCGCGGGCGCACCGATCGCTGGCATGACGCCATGCACAATACCTAGGATACGATCTGCCACACCGGGAATTTGGGCACATGCTCGTCCAACGAGGCCACCCATGCTATGCGTAACGATTATAACTTTGTCGCAGATTTTTCCCTTACTGCGATAATGACCAGTAATGCGTTCAATTTCCTGCGCTAAGTGTTCGCCGGATTCTTTATTACTTCGAAGCCAGTTATAGCCGACGGCATGTACCGGATAAAGAACGTCGGCGGCATCACGCAGATGCTCTTCCTGCAACGGCGTGAACGGTTTCTGCGCACCGAGCTTCGCTGGATCCTGCTGGTCCATCACCAGTGTTTTCCATGTCGCGGTAAGCTGTTTGCCTTGGGTGTCCGGATCAAAAATAAGTGCGAGGCACTTCTCGAGCAACGAAAGAATCCCCCCATAGCTCTTACCGTACAACTGTCCCCAGCCTCGCCATTTGGCGCGTTCGGCGTCAGTCGTACCAGGGGCAATAGCCAACAGTGCCTTGCTGGACTCATCCGGGTGCGCTGGTCCGTCATCGTCCACTTCGGTATTGTTTGGATCAAGCAGTTTTTGCCGGTCAGCGGCTGACTTATTGAGATGCTTGAGCACGGTGACGAGGCCTTCCCAAGTACTCTCCGGGGGAAACCACGCTGATGCATCTCTGTTCTTCACTTTGAGACGTGTCCCCATAATGCCCGGCATGAACAAAATAGGCACGACAAGATCCGGCGTCGTCAGGCACAACGCACGAACCTTCAGATTGGTACCCGTAAGGACAGACTGCGCGGTATCGTTGCCGTGTTCGTCCCAGCCGGTGCCGACCAGGCGGGTAGCGGTATCGGTATCACTCATGGGTTACTCTTCCATTACTCTTTCAAAAGGGTCAGGCGCGCGATCTTCAGCGCCATGTCCTGTGCCAGTTCGGTATGTCCGTTCTGATCGGTGACGCCTTCGATGGTGCGGCCGTCGTCCAGCTCGATCCGGTAGCGTTGATTGGCGTGCGGGCGTCCGCTGCCGCGGCGGGCGAGCACGAATCGTTCGTCCGTTTTCAACGTACTGACGGGAAGTTCCACGCCCGGCGGCGCGCCGCCTCCGGGCCCCACGTGCGCAAACGTCGACGACTTGATCGTGTGCGCCCCGCTGCTCTGCTGCGCGATGGCGCCGCCGCCGATGTCCACCTGCGCACCCTGCGCCACGAAGCGCACCTTCGGCGCCTGCAGCACGATCTCGTCGGCGGCCGTCAGCACGATGCGCTTGGCCGACGTGAGCTCGATGTCGTCGCCATGCGTCTGCAGTTCCAGCTTGCCGCTGGCGGCGATCAGCTTGATCCCCAGGCGATGTGCGAACAGGCTGATGCTTTCCGAGACGCGCGCCAGTAGCCGCTTGCCGATGGAGAACTGGGTATTGCCGACGCTGACCACGTCAACGTGCGTCTGCGCGCCGAGCGCGATATTGTTCTGGCTCGCCATCGCCATGCCGGCCGGTGCGGACAGTGCGACGACAGGCTGGCCGCCGCCGTCCGCGGTGCCGCTCGCGGTATTGCTGCCCGCTTCCCATTGTTTCAGGTGACCGAGCAATTGCTTCAGTTCGTGATCGTCCGTGTCGTCCGCGTGATGCGTCGACGACAGTTCGGACAGCTGGCGTTGCACGCCCTGCAGTACTTCCATCAAGCCGACCAGTTCGGCGCGATCGAGTTGCTTGCCGCCGGCTTGCGTACGGGCGTCGGCACTGATCAGGACACCCTTGGCACCGCGCACCGCGACGGCATGGTCGCTGCGCAGTTCCGCGCCTTCGCCGCGTGCCTCGCCTTTGCCCTCGCTGCGAGGATGCGTGAGCCAACCCAGATTGAGCTCGCTGTGACCGTGCTCCGAAGACAGCTGCGCGTTGATCTCGCCCGGCGTATCGTCCAGCCGCAGCTGGTTGTAGCGGGTCCCCTGCACTTCCTTGCTCTTGATCCCGGCAAGGTATTTATTGCCGGGCAGCGTGCCCATGTGGGTGAACGACGGCGGCGGCGCCGTGCCGCCATACACTTGCGCCACGATGATCGGCTTGTCGGGGTCGCCGCCCAGGAAATCGACGATGACTTCGTCGCCGACGCGAGGCAGCGTGATGGTACCCCACTGGTTACTGGCCCACGTGCTCGCCACGCGGACCCAGGCGGAGTCGCGGTCGCTGTCGCTGGCACCGGCGTCCTGCGCATGGCCGTGGTCTTCCGGCCGGGTGCCGGGAAAGCGCACCTTGACCCGGCCATGTTCGTCGCAATGCACCTCTTCGCCCGCCGGCCCGACGACGCGCGCGCTTTGCAGGCGCGGTCGCGGCAAATCGGTCCGGGGATCGAACGCGGGCACGATCGGAATGCCGCGGCGTACGCACGAAAAACGGTTCGTGTAACGCATGCCGCGCTCCATACTGGCTTGCTGCAGCGCGTCGGCAGAAGGTCCATCGTCCCAGCGGCTGAGGGCAAACAGCCGCCGGACCTGGTCATCGATGGTCTTGGGCAGATTGTTTTCCGCATCGACCTCGAGCCGGGTCACGACGAATTCGCGTTCGTTCTCGGGATGTGTATCGATCTCGGGATGCCCGGTCAAAGCGACCCATTCGCCGACGCAAAGCGCGCGTACGCTGCCTTCGCCATAAAAGCATTTGGATTCGTATTCGTGGCGCTTCATGCGCAATTCGCCGAGCTCGCGGTAATCGTCACCGTCCTCGCCCGCATGCGGCATGTCGATCAGATAGTCGTCCAGGCTGGCTGCGAACTGGTTACCCGTTTTGCCCTGGTTGATGCGCGACGACGTATTGCTCGTCATCGGACGGGATTGCAGGTAATCCCAACTCTGGCGTGAGACATTGCCCGGTTTGAGCGTGCGCACGGCATTCCAGGTAATGGCGGTGTCGCCTTTTTCCGTACCGGCGTCGCGGTGATAACGCACCGTCCCGGCGGCATTCTGCGGCAGCGTGAAGGCGTCGTCGAACAGCACGAGAGAATGGGCCGGCGTGTCCTGGTCTTGTGCCTGACTGGCCCGTCCCGGCCGCATGCACCAGGCGATGCCGCGCCGTTTCCACAAGCGGCGCAAGAAGTCGGCATCGGATTCGTTGTGCTGCATGGTGAATTCGCGGGCCGGATAAGTGCCGGTGACATGCGACCAATCGACGTCGAACGCTTTTGCCAGCACCGGATTTTTTTGGCGCCACTCGTCGAGAATGACCTCCGTGATATCCAGTTCGTTCCGGTTCCGGAAGACGCGGGTATTGGTCCGGTGCTCCATCAACGCCAGAGCGTCGCGCACCACCAATTCGTACGTCGCCAGGCCGCCATCGCTCTGGCCCGCCGCCGCTTGTGTCACGATGCCGCAAACGGCGCGCACATCGCCGCGATCCGTCACGAACTGGAGTTCGACGGGCAGTGTGATGAATTCCTTGAGGGGCAGGCCGGCATGCGTCGATACGCACAGGAGCCGGTATTCCAGGCCGCCACACATCGTTTCATAGCCGGTGACACGCTTGACCAGCAGGACATCATCGAGCACGTGCCGCTCTTGAGACAGTCGTAAACGGATGGGGCGATTCGCCTCGGAGAGGCCGGCGAATGCTTCAATGAGATCCTTGAGGTTCATGCAAAACTTCCTTGCCAGGCACGGTCGGATAAGTCGGTATATTGAGTGGAGAAACCGGCACAACCATATATGTTATTTCGAATCAATAGAGACTGTCCATGCGCACAATTCGATTCGGGCAAATATTCGACCTATTTTCTAAACCCCTGATTTCACTGCATAATTCTGAATTAATATCTATTACACAGAAGCATATTGATTTTCCTTTCCGACATTAAAATGACGCACCTCGAGATAATTCGTGAAATATAAAAAAGTTGGAATGCGTGAATAATCGCGGCGGCAATTCCGAATCATTGTGCCGAGTTCATGCAGATCGATTACGGAATGCAGCACACGACAGCCCAAATAAAAAAGCCCGCCGAGTGGCGGGCTTCGTTACGTGAGCGCTGCAGGAATCAGTCCCAGTTCAGCGCACCACCGGTCTGGTACTCGGTCACGCGCGTCTCGAAGAAGTTGCGCTCCTTCTTCAGGTCGATCATCTCGCTCATCCACGGGAACGGGTTTTCCTCGTTCGGGAACAGCGCATCCAGGCCGATCTGGACGGCGCGGCGGTTCGCGATGAAGCGCAGGTAGCCCTTGAACATGGCCGCGTTCAGGCCCAGCACGCCGCGCGGCATCGTGTCTTCGGCGTAGCGGTATTCCAGGTCGACGGCTTGCAGGAACAGCTGCTTGATCTCTTCGCGGAATTCCGGCGTCCACAGCTGCGGGTTTTCCATCTTGATCGTGTTGATCAGGTCGATGCCGAAGTTGCAGTGCATGGATTCGTCGCGCAGGATGTACTGGTACTGCTCGGCGGCACCCGTCATCTTGTTCTGGCGGCCCAGCGCGAGGATCTGCGTGAAGCCGACATAGAAGAACAGGCCTTCCATCAGGCAAGCAAACACGATGATCGAGCGCAGCAGCTTCTGGTCGTTTTCCAGCGTGCCGGTGTGGAACGTCGGATCGTTGATGACTTCGATGAACGGGATCAGGAACTGGTCCTTGTCGCGGATCGACGGGATCTCGTTGTAGGCGTTGAAGATTTCCTTCTCGTCCAGGCCCAGCGATTCCACGATGTACTGGTAGGCGTGCGTGTGGATCGCCTCTTCGAACGCCTGGCGCAGCAGGTACTGGCGGCATTCCGGCGCCGTGATGTGGCGATAGGTGCCCAGCACGATGTTGTTGGCCGCCAGCGAGTCGGCGGTCACGAAGAAGCCCAGGTTGCGCTTGACGATGCGGCGCTCGTCTTCGGTTAGGCCGTTCGGGTTCTTCCACAGTTCGATGTCGCGCTGCATGTTCACTTCCTGCGGCATCCAGTGGTTCGCGCAGCCGGCCAGGTATTTGTCCCACGCCCATTTATATTTGAACGGGACCAGCTGGTTGACGTCGGTCTTGGCGTTGATGATGCGCTTGTCGTCCGCATTCACGCGCTTGGCGACGTCGGCGGCGCTGACTTCAGGATTGACGGCGGCGGGGGCCGGTGCGGCGGCCGGTTCATCGTCCCAGGAGAGAGCCATGATGTTTTTCCTTCTTGAATTCTTTTAGCGGCATCGCCCGGGAGGCCGGGCGATGCGTGGTTACGTTAAGGGTCTATCTATTTACTGGCAAGCTTCGCACTCGTCGAAGCCCGCGTCGCCCGGCCGCAGGTAGCAGGCCGCGCCGTCCACGACGTCCGGTGCGCTTGCTGCCGGAGCGGCCGCCGGTGCTGCGGTCGGCGCCCCGCCGGACAGGCCGCCATCGACTGCCACGGCGTTCAGGGCGCCGGTACGGGTGGTCGACTTCTCCATGTGCGTCGCGGCGATCGTGCGCAGGTAGTAGGTCGTCTTCAGGCCGCGCAGCCAGGCCAGTTTATAGGTCTCGTCCAGCTTTTTACCGGAGGCGCCGGCCATGTAGATGTTCAGCGACTGGGCCTGGTCGATCCACTTCTGGCGGCGCGACGCGGCTTCCACCAGCCACTTCGGCTCGACTTCGAACGCCGTGGCGTAGATGTCGCGCAGGTCTTGCGGGACGCGGTCGATGCGCGACAGCGAGCCGTCGAAGTATTTCAGGTCGTTGATCATGACCTCGTCCCACAGGCCGCGCGCCTTCAGGTCGCGCACCAGGCAGGCATTGATCTCGGTGAATTCGCCCGACAGGTTCGACTTCACGTACAGGTTCTGGAACGTCGGCTCGATGCAGGCCGACACGCCGATGATGTTCGAGATGGTCGCGGTCGGGGCGATCGCCACGCAGTTCGAGTTGCGCATGCCGAACTGTTTGATGCGGTTGCGGACGATGCTCCAGTCCATCGATTCCGACGTGTCCTGCTCGAGGTAGCCGCCGCGCTCTTCGGCCAGCAGCCTGATCGAGTCCTGCGGCAGGATGCCGCGGTCCCACAGCGAACCTTCGTACGACTGGTAGCGGCCGCGTTCCTCGGCCAGCTCGGTCGACGCCAGGTAGGCGTAGTAGCAGACGGCTTCCATCGAGCGGTCGGCGAATTCAACGGCCTTGTCCGACGCGAACGGCACACGCATCATGTGCAGGCAGTCCTGGAAGCCCATGATGCCCAGGCCGACCGGACGGTGGCGCAGGTTCGAGTTCTTCGCCTTGTCGACGGCGTAGTAATTGATGTCGATGACGTTGTCGAGCATGCGCATCGCGGTGCGGATCGTCTTCTGCAGCTTGACCACGTCCAGGCCGTCACCCTTCATGTGGGCCGGCAGGTTCACGGAACCCAGGTTGCAGACGGCGATTTCGTCTTCGTTCGTGTTCAGCGTGATCTCGGTGCACAGGTTCGACGAGTGCACGACGCCCACGTGCTGCTGCGGCGAGCGGATGTTGCACGGATCCTTGAACGTGATCCACGGGTGGCCCGTTTCGAACAGCATCGACAGCATCTTGCGCCACAGGTCGAGCGCCTGGATCTTCTTGTACACGGTCAGCTCGCCGCGGGCCGCCTTCTCTTCGTACTTCAGGTAGGCTTCCTCGAACGCCTTGCCGACCTTGTCGTGCAGGTCCGGGGCTTCCGACGGCGACAGCAGGGTCCACTCGCCCTTTTCCATCACGCGCTTCATGAACAGGTCCGGAATCCAGTTCGCGGTGTTCATGTCGTGCGTGCGGCGGCGGTCGTCGCCCGTGTTCTTGCGCAGGTCGAGGAATTCCTCGATGTCCAGGTGCCACGTTTCCAGGTAGGCGCAGACGGCGCCCTTGCGCTTGCCGCCCTGGTTGACGGCGACGGCGGTGTCGTTCGCGACCTTCAGGAACGGCACGACGCCCTGCGACTTGCCGTTCGTGCCCTTGATGCGCGAGCCCAGCGCACGCACCGGCGTCCAGTCGTTGCCCAGGCCACCGGCGAATTTCGACAGCAGCGCGTTTTCCTTGATGGCGTCGTAGATGCCTTCCAGGTCGTCGGCGACGGTGGTCAGGTAGCACGACGACAGCTGCGAGCGGCGGGTGCCCGAGTTGAACAGGGTCGGGGTCGAGCTCATGAAGTCGAACGTCGACAGCAGGTTGTAGAACTCGATGGCGCGCGCTTCGCGGTTTTCTTCACGCAGGGCCAGGCCCATCGCGACGCGCATGTAGAACGCCTGCGGCATCTCGATGCGGGTTTCGCGGATGTGCAGGAAGTAGCGGTCGTACAGGGTCTGCAGGCCGATGTAGCCGAATTGCAGGTCGCGGTCGGCGACGATGGCCTTGGCCAGCTTCTGCAGGTCGAACTTGCCCAGTTCCTCGTCCAGCAGCTCGGCGGCGATGCCCTTGGCGATGTATTGCGGGAAGTAGGTGACGTATTCGGCGGCGGCGCCGGCCTGCGGCACGTCCTTGCCGAAGATCTCCTTGCGGATCGAGTGCAGCAGGATGCGCGCGGTGACCTGGCTGTAGGCCGGATCCTTTTCCATCAGCGCGCGCGCGGCCAGCACGGCCGACTTGTGCAGTTCCTCGACGGGCACGCCGTCGTACAGGTTCTTCATGGTCTCGGCCAGGATGGCGTCGGCGTCGACGTGCTTTTCCAGGCCGGCGCAGGCGGCGTTGATCAGGGCCGACACTTCGTTCATGTCCAGCAGGCGGCGCGCGCCGCCGTCGACCACGTGGATCTGCGGGGCGGTGATCTGCGTCGTGCCGGCGGCTTCCTTGGCGGCGCGGCGCTCTTCCATGCGCTTGGCGCGGTACAGCACGTATTCGCGCGCGACGTCATGCTCGCCCGAGCGCATCAGGGACAGTTCCACCTGGTCCTGCACATCCTCGATGTGGAAGGTACCGCCGTTCGGCTGGCGGCGCACGAGGGCCGCGACCACGTTGTTCGTCAGTTGCGCGACCAGCTCGCGGATGCGTGCCGACTCGCGGCCCTGCTCGCCATTGACGGCCAGGAACGCCTTGGTCATCGCGACGGCGATCTTGCTCGGCGCGAACGGCACCACGGCGCCGTTACGGCGGATGATGCGGTAGTCGCTGCCCGCGACCAGTTCGTCCGCGCTCTTGCCGGCCGTCGTAGCTGCCGCGACGGTATTGATGGAAATGTCCGAAGATGTTTGCATTGAGCCTCCCAGCATTGGCGTCACAGACTGCCATCGCCTTCACGAATTAGGTAGATATGGACCCCTCGGAGTGAATCCAGGGAACGCTGCCAACTCATCAAAATTGGCAACTCGATAACTTTCTGCCGATAAAAAATAGGAGCGGCAATATTGAGAAAAAAAGCTTCGCGCTCCTACTCAGCCTGTTCGGCATTAAGGCCGTTGACCACTAGATGTAGTAGACAACGGCCTTACAGACCTAATTGTAGTCGATGTCCGCGATTTTTATGAGCTCTGTCAGTAAGATTTTTTTCTTGACATCGATCAGTGCCGATACTTGAAGCCTCCACGGCGAAGTAAGCACTAACATTGAATTTGTAGCGCGAATTCGTGTGCTTATTAATCGTGCAAAATCGGCCCGTTTCGCGTTGCTGCGTTGGCGAAAAGACCACGTCGCTTCACAGTTCGACCTCAAGGTTCCGGCGCGTGGATATCCAGTTTCTGCATCTGGTAGCGCAGCTGCCGGACACTGATGCCGAGCAGGCTCGCGGCCTGCGTGCGGTTGAACTGGGTCTGGTTCAGCGCGCGCAGGATGATGTCGCGCTCGACCTGGCTCAGGTAGTCCGGCAGGTTGCTCGGCAGCGCGTCGTGCGCGAGCTGGAAAACGTGCTGGAGCGCGCGCTCGCGTTTGCCGACGACGGCGTGATCGAAGT
>NZ_JBKYMO010000139.1:0-12287 GCF_047302915.1 Massilia sp. CT11-108
CACCGGCACGGGCCCGACGGGCGGCGGCAGCCTGACCGGCGGCTGCGGGGGCGGCGTCGTGGTACATGCCGCCAGCAAGGCGACGAGGGTCAATAAAGCGGGTACACTGCGGCGTGTCGAAAACATATGGGATGACAACGGAATGTGGATGCTGATGTTGGAGGCCGGCGTGGCCTTGTTCCTGCTGGTGTTCATCGTCTGGTGGACGATGTTCTCGGGCCGCAAGCCCGAGCAGAAGCCGTCCTCGACCAGGAAGAACGATACGCCCGAGATCTGATCAGTGCAATGCGTGCGGCAGCGACAGCACGAATTCGGGAATCTTGACTTCGAAACGGTGGCCGTCCTCGGCGACGAAGAAATACTCGCCGACCATCGAACCCTGCGGCGTTTCCATCTGGGTGCCGCTCGTGTATTCGAATTGCTCGCCCGGCTGCAGCAGAGGCTGGTGGCCGACGACGCCCAGGCCCCGCACTTCCTGCACCTTGTTGTTGGCGTCCGTGATCACCCAGTGACGCGAGATCAGCTGGGCCGCCACGGTGCCCGTGTTCCTGATCGTGATCGTGTAGGTGAACACGTGCTGCGTCCGCTCCGGGTGGGATTGCTCCGGCAGGTATTGGGTCCTGACGGTGATCTCGAAATCGTAGGCGGGCATGGTGTTCCTTGTTGAAATGGCAAAAGAGCGCTTGGCCCACATGATACAACGTCGGCCGAAAGCACGGCGTCGGCGTACAATGCTGGCTTTGTCTTAAGCAACCCCGGCCCATCATGACCTACCGCATCGCTCCCAGCATCCTGTCCGCCGACTTCGCCCGCCTGGGCGAGGAAGTGCGCAATGTCGTCGCCGCCGGCGCCGACATCATCCACTTCGACGTGATGGACAACCATTATGTTCCCAACCTGACGATCGGCCCGCTGGTATGCCAGGCCATCCGTCCGCACGTGCAGGTGCCGATCGACGTCCACCTGATGGTCAAGCCGGTCGACCGCATCATTCCCGATTTCGCCAAGGCCGGTGCCGACATCATCACCTTCCACCCGGAAGCGTCGGAACACATCGACCGCACGCTGCAGCTCATCCGCGACAACGGCTGCAAGGCCGGCCTCGTGTTCAACCCGGGCACCCCGCTGCACCACCTGGAACACGTGATGGACAAGATCGACATGATCCTCATCATGTCCGTCAACCCGGGCTTCGGCGGCCAGTCGTTCATCCCGGAAGCGCTGAAGAAGATCGCGCTCGCGCGCCGCATGATCGATGAATCGGGCCGCGACATCCTGCTGGAGGTCGACGGCGGCATCAAGGCCGACAACATCGCCGCCGCCGCCGCAGCCGGCGCCGACACGTTCGTGGCCGGTTCCGCCATCTTCGGCAAGCCGGACTACAAGGCCGTCATCGACGCGATGCGCGCCGAACTGGCCACCGTCTCGAAAAAGGCCGCCTGATGAAAGCCGGCGCTGCGGCGATCCGGGCCGCCATCATCGACCTGGACGGCACGATGCTGCACACCGTGCCGGATTTCGAGCTTGCGCTGAACGGCATGCGCGCGGAATTCGGCCTGGCGCCGATCACCCAGCAGATCATCGAACCGATGGTCGGCAAGGGATCGGAAAAGCTGATCCGCGACGTGCTGGCCCGCGACTACGACACGGACCGCATCGACGCCGTGTTCGACGACGCGATGGCCGCCTACCAGCGCCACTACCTCGCCATCAACGGCGAACGCGCGACCTTGTATCCGCACGTGATCGAAGGCCTGCAGGCCCTGAAGGACCTGGGCCTGCGCCTCGCATGCGTGACCAATAAACCCGTCGCGTTCACCCAGCCGCTCCTCGCGAAGAAGGGCCTCACACCCTACTTCGAGCTGGTCTACGGCGGCGACTCGTTCCCGCGCAAGAAGCCGGATCCGATGCCGCTGCTGCAGGTCTGCCGCGACTTCGACGTGGAGCCGGCGCGCGTGGTCGCGATCGGCGACTCCAGCAACGACGCCGAAGCCGCGCGCGCGGCCGGGTGCTTCGTGCTGTCGGTCCCGTATGGCTACAACCACGGAAAACCTGTGCAAAGTATTAATTCCGATGGTATAGTTGGTTCGCTACTTGAAGCGGCTGAACTGATCAGCGCTCATAACAAAGCCAACTCCTAAACCATCTACTCCATGTTTTTCGCCAAAAAACACATCGTCAACCCAACCGGTGCCCATGAGGCCTGGCTGTGGCGACGCTGGCAATCCTGGTCCATCTGACCCAAGCTGATTGCTGCCGGTGCACGCCCTGTGCACATAGATACCGGCAGGTTTTTTGAAGAAATCGCCGCCCGTTCCCCTTCCTGCGGGCGGCCCGGAGAAAAGCATGACCGAACTCGAATTCAAATCGCTCGCCACGCAAGGCTATAACCGTATTCCCCTGATCGCGGAAGCATTTGCTGATCTCGAAACCCCGCTCACCTTGTACCTGAAGCTGGCCCAGAGCCAGGACGCCGGCAAGAACACGTTCCTGCTCGAGTCCGTGGTCGGCGGCGAGCGCTTCGGCCGCTACTCCTTCATCGGCCTGCCGGCCAGGACGCTGCTGCGCACGCGCGGCAATGTCACGACGGTCGAGAAGAACGGGGAAGTCATCGAGACGCACGAAGGCAATCCGCTCGACTTCATCGAGGCCTATCAATCCCGCTTCAAGGTCGCGCTGCGCCCGGGCCTGCCCCGCTTCTGCGGCGGCCTGGCCGGCTACTTCGGCTACGACACCGTGCGCCACATCGAGAAGAAGCTGGCGCACACGGCGCCGCGCGACGAACTGGACCTGCCGGAAATCCAGCTGATGGTGACGGAAGAGCTGGCGGTGATCGACAACCTGTCGGGCAAACTGTATCTCATCGTATATGCCGATCCGTCCCAGCCCGAAGCCTACAACAAGGCCCGCCAGCGCCTGAAGGACTTGCGCGTGATGCTGCGCCGGAGCGTGGACGCGCCGGTGACGTCGAGCTCCGTACGCACCGAGGCCGTGCGCGACTTCAGCAAGGAAGACTACCTGAAGGCCGTCGCCGTCGCGAAGGAATACGTGATGGCGGGCGACCTGATGCAGGTGCAGATCGGCCAGCGCATCCGCAAGCCGTACGTGGATTCGCCGCTGTCGCTGTACCGTTCGCTGCGCTCGCTGAATCCGTCGCCGTACATGTACTACTACAACTTCGGCGACATGCAGATCGTGGGTTCGTCGCCCGAAATCCTGGTGCGCAACGAGAAGGACGCCGACGGCGGCCGCAAGGTGACGCTGCGCCCGATCGCCGGCACGCGCCCGCGCGGTTCGACGCCGGAACGCGACGCCGAACTGGCGCACGAACTGCTGAACGATCCGAAGGAAGTGGCGGAACACGTGATGCTGATCGACCTGGCGCGCAACGACATCGGCCGCATCGCCACGACCGGCAGCGTGAAAGTCACGGACCAGATGGTCATCGAGAAGTACTCGCACGTGCAGCACATCGTCTCCAACGTGGAAGGCACGCTCAAGGACGGCATGTCGAACCTGGACGTGCTGCGCGCCACCTTCCCGGCCGGCACGCTGACGGGTGCGCCGAAAGTGCGCGCGATGGAAATCATCGACGAACTCGAACCCGTGATGCGCGGCATCTACGGCGGCGCCTGCGGTTATCTCTCCTTCGGCGGCGAGATGGACGTGGCGATCGCGATCCGCACGGGCGTGATCAAGGACGGCAACCTGTACGTGCAGGCGTCGGCGGGCATCGTCGCGGATTCCATCCCCGAGATGGAATGGCTGGAAACGGAACACAAGGCGCGCGCCGTGCTGCGCGCGGCCGAGCAAGTGCAAGACGGACTGGATGGGGAGATCTGACATGCTGCTCATGATCGACAACTACGACTCGTTCACCTACAACATCGTGCAGTACTTCGGTGAGCTGGGCGAGGAAGTGCGCACCGTGCGCAACGACGAGATCACCCTCGAACAAATCGCGGACCTGGACCCGGACCGCATCTGCATCTCGCCGGGCCCGAAATCGCCGAAGGATGCCGGCGTGTCGGTGGACGTGCTGCGCGAATTCAAAGGGAAGAAGCCGATCCTCGGCGTGTGCCTGGGCCACCAGGCCATCGGCGAAGCGTTCGGCGGCAGGATCATCCGCGCCAAGCAGGTCATGCACGGCAAGACGTCGAAGATCGCGCACATCGGCGAAGGCGTGTTCAAGGGCCTGCCGAGCCCCTTCACGGTGATCCGCTACCACTCGCTGGCGATCGAGCGCGCGTCGCTGCCCGCGTGCCTGGAAGTGACGGCGTGGACGGACGACGGCGAAATCATGGGCGTGCGCCACAAGGAATTCGACATCGAGGGCGTGCAGTTCCACCCCGAGTCGATCCTGTCGGAGCACGGGCATGCGATGCTGAAGAACTTCCTCGAACGCACCGCCTGAGCAAGAACGACGTCGTTCCCGCGAAGGCGGGAACCCAAGTTGCTTGCACGCCGCACAGCAATTGGGCCCCCGCCTGCGCGGGGGCGACGAGGTGTATATTCATACTGGACCTGCCATGATCACCCCACAAGAAGCCCTCCTCCGCTGCATCGAGCACCGTGAAATCTTCCACGACGAGATGCTGCATCTGTTCCGCCAAATCATGTCCGGCGAAATCTCGCCGACGATGGTCGCCGCGCTGACCATGGGCCTGCGCGTGAAGAAGGAAACCATCGGCGAGATCACCGCCGCGGCGCAGGTGATGCGCGAATTCTCCACCAAGGTCCCGATGGCCGACACGACGCACCTCGTCGACATCGTCGGCACCGGCGGCGACGGCGCGCACACCTTCAATATCTCGACCGCGTCGATGTTCGTCGCAGCCGCCGCCGGCGCGCGCGTCGCGAAGCACGGCGGGCGCAGCGTGTCGTCGTCGTCCGGCAGCGCGGACGTCATCGAATCGCTGGGCGCGCACATCGACCTGAAACCCGAGCAGATCGCCCAGTCGATCGCGCAGACGGGCATCGGCTTCATGTTCGCCCCGAACCACCACGCGGCCATGAAGAACGTGGCCGCCGTCCGGCGCGAGATGGGCGTGCGCAGCATCTTCAACATCCTCGGCCCGCTGACGAATCCGGCGGGCGCGCCGAACATCCTGATGGGCGTGTTCCACCCGGACCTCGTCGGCATCCAGGTGCGCGTGCTGCAGCGCCTCGGCGCCCAGCATGCGCTCGTCGTCTGGGGCCGCGACAACATGGACGAAGTCTCGCTCGGCGCCGGCACGATGGTCGGTGAACTCGTCAACGGCGAAATCCGCGAATACGAGATCCACCCGGAAGACTACGGCCTCGCGATGATCGCCAGCCGCAACCTGAAAGTGGCCGACGCCACCGAATCGAAGGCGCGCATCATGGAAGCGCTGCGCGGCGAACCGGGTCCGGCCCACGACATCGTGGCGCTGAACGCGGGCACGGCGCTGTACGCGGCCGGCGTGGCGGCGTCCATCGAGGACGGCCTGCAGCGCGCCCGCACCGCCATCGCGTCGGGCGCGGCGCTGGCGAAGCTCGACCAGTTCGTGAGCGTCACGCGCCAGCTCGGCGCGGCGAGCTGACATGTTCGGCATCCACGACCTCGCGCTGTTCGTCGTGTCCGGCCTGCTGCTGAACATCATGCCGGGGCCGGACTCGCTGCTCATCATGACGCGCAGCGCGACGCAGGGCTGGCGCGCCGGCAGCGCGGCGGCCCTCGGCATCGGCACGGGCACCTTCGTGCACATCTTCGCTGCGGCGCTCGGCCTGTCGGCGATCCTGGCCACGTCGGCCGCCGCGTTCACCGTCGTCAAGCTGCTTGGCGCCGCGTACATCCTGTACCTGGCTGTCGGCATGCTGCTCAGCAAGCGCGGCGACGGTGCCGCCGCTCAGCCGCTCACCGTCGCCCCGCTGCCCCTGCGCCGCATCTACGCGCAAGGCATCCTGACGAACGTGCTGAACCCGAAGGTGGCGCTGTTCTTCCTCGCCTTCGTCCCGCAATTCATCGACGCGAACGCGCCGCACAAGGCGGCCGCCTTCCTGATCCTGGGCGCCATCTTCAACATCAACGGCATGTTGTGGTGCCATGCGCTGGCGCTGTTCACCGCGCAGGCACGCGCGCGCCTGAAACCGAATCCCGCCGTCGCGCAATGGCTCAACCGCGCCACCGGCGGCCTGTTCGTCTGGCTCGGCGTCAAGCTGGCGCTGGCGAAACAACACTGAATACCACCATGTCCGATATCCTGAACAAGATCCTCGACGTCAAAGCCACGGAAGTCGCCGCGGCCAAGCAGCAGCGCGATTTCAACAGCCTGCGCCGCGACGTCGAAAGCGATGCCGCCCTGCGCGCCGACCTGCGCGGCTTCGAGGCGAGCCTGCGCCGCAGCATTGACGCGGGCCGTGCGGGCGTGATCGCCGAAGTGAAAAAAGCGTCGCCGTCGAAAGGCGTGATCCGCGCCGACTTCCGTCCGGCCGAGATCGCCCGGAGCTATGCCGCGGGCGGCGCATCGTGCCTGTCCGTCCTGACCGACGTGCAATTCTTCCAGGGCTCGCCCGAGTACCTGAAGCAGGCGCGCGCCGCGTGCAACCTGCCCGTGATCCGCAAGGATTTCATCATCGACCCGTACCAGGTATACGAAGCCCGCGCGATGGGTGCGGACGCGATTCTGCTGATCGTCGCTGCGCTGGATCATGGCCTGATGGCGGATCTTGAGGCATGTGCCCAGGAACTCGGCATGGACGTGCTGGTCGAAGTCCATGACGGCGACGAACTGGATGCGGCCCTGAAGCTCAATACGCGCCTGCTGGGCATCAACAACCGCAACCTGCGCACTTTCGAGGTCACGCTCGACACGACCATCGGCCTGCTGCCGCGCATTCCGGCGGAACGGCTCGTGGTCACGGAGTCCGCGATCCTGGCGCCCGCCGACGTCAAGCGCATGCGCGACGCCAACGTGCATGCGTTCCTGGTGGGCGAAGCGTTCATGCGCGCGCCCGATCCCGGCACGGAACTCAAACGCTTATTCGACTGACATGAACACGATCATCCGCGCAGGCCTCGTTCTCGTTATCTCGATCGCAGGCCTGGGCGGATGCTCGAGCGTCAGGACGGCCACCGAGGCTGTCACCTCTTCCGTCGGACGTATCTTCCATCCCGCCTCGCCGACGGCCCCCGCGCCCGCTGGCCTGGACGACTACAAGACCCAGGTCGCGCACCACGTGGCCGACCACAATCCCGAACGCGCCTGGACGGGCACCTTGCCGCCCATGCTGCCGGCCATCGTCGTGCTCGAGATCACCGTCGACCGCGACGGCCAGCTGGCGGACGTGGCCGTGCAGCGCTCGCGCAATCCGGATGCGTCCGAGATCGCGCTGGCGTCCGTGCGGCGCAGTTCGCCGCTGCCGCCCCCGCCGGCGGGCCGGCTCACGTTCTCCGAAACCTTCCTGTTCGCGGACAGCGAGCGGTATCAGCTGCGCAGCCTGGCGGGGCCGCAGGCGTCGGAATCGCCGTCGCCGTGACCATGCGCGACGGGTGCGCCTGCTCGACAATATTCGGTCTATAATTATTTGTTACATTTTTACACATTTGATATTCATGTCGACAATACAGCGCAGGAACAATGTCCGGCTGGCGGGCACCGGCCCGGCGACGATGGTGTTTGCCCACGGCTTCGGCTGCGACCAGACCATGTGGCGGTTCCTGGCGCCGGCCTATGAGGATCGCTTCCGCACGATCGCGTTCGACCTGGTCGGCAGCGGCGGTTCCGACCTGTCCGCGTACGACCGCGACAAGTACGGCACCCTGCACGGCTACGCGGACGACCTGCTCGAGATCGTCGACGACTGCGCGACCGGTCCCGTCATCTTCGTCGGCCATTCCGTCAGCACGATGATCGGCCTGCTGGCCACGATCAAGGCGCCGGAAAAATTCGTCGCGCAGGTCATGGTGGGCCCGTCGCCCTGCTACATCAACGACGGCGACTACGTCGGCGGGTTCAGCCGGGAAGACATCGACGAGCTGCTCGAGACGATGGACGCCAATTACCTCGGCTGGTCGAGCAGCCTGGCGCCCGCAATCATGGGCGTGCCCGACCGTCCGGAACTGCGCAAGGAGCTGACCGAGAGCTTTTGCCGCAACGATCCCGAGATCGCCAAGCATTTCGCCCGCGTGACGTTCCTGTCCGACCACCGCGCGGACGTGCCCCGTTCGACCGTGCCGGCGTTGATCCTGCAATGCAGCGACGACCTCGTGGCGCCCCGTGCCGTCGGCGACTTCCTGCACCGGCACCTGCCGGGCAGCGTCCTGCACGTCATCGAGAACGTCGGTCATTGCCCGCACATGAGCGCGCCCACGGAAAGCTCGCGCGCCATCGACAACTTCCTCGCGCACGCACTGCGCTGACATCCGTGCCGACCGCGCCCTCCGGCGACATCCTGTTCGATCAAGCCGCCTGCGCATTGCTGCTGACGGAGGCCGACGGCGTGATCCTGAGGGCGAACAGCATGGCGTGCACGTGGCTCGGCTATGCGGAGGAGGAGCTCGTCGGCAAGGTGCGCATGCAGGATCTGCTGCCGGTGGGCGCCCGCCTGTTCTACCACACGCATTGCCAGCCGATCCTGCAGGTGCAGGGCTCCGTGGCCGAGATCCAGGTCGACCTGCGCAACAAGCGCCAGGAGCGCCTGCCCATGCTGATCAACATCAGCCGCCGCCAGGAAGCGGACGACATGATCGACCACTGGGCCCTGTTCAAGGCCTCCGACCGGCGCGCGTACGAACGCGAACTGCTGGCGGCCCGCAAGGCGGCGGAAGCGGCGCTGGACGCGCGCCGCAGCGCCGAGGAGGAGTTACAAAAGCTGAATGCGCAGCTGTCGGCCGCGGACCGGCGCAAGGACGAATTCCTCGCAACCCTGTCGCATGAACTGCGCAACCCGCTCGCGCCGATGCGCAGCGCGCTCGACGTCCTCAAGCTGAAGTTCGGCCACGGAACGGACAACCGCCTGCTCCAGGCGTTCGACCGGCAGATGCGCCACCTGACGCGCCTCGTCGACGACCTGATGGAAGTCTCGCGCATCACGCAGGGCCGCATGCAGCTGCAACGCGCGCCGGTGGAATTGTCCGCCCTCGTGCAGGGCGCGGCACACGACCTCGCCGCGACGATGGAAGCGGCGCGCCACACGCTGCGCCTGTCCATCGCGGCGCCGCCCGTGGTCGTGGACGGCGATGCGACGCGGCTCGCGCAGGTCGTCATCAACCTGCTCACCAACGCGGCCAAGTACACGCCGGATGGCGGCACGATCGAGCTGCGGCTGTCGTGCGACGACGGCACGGCCGAGATCAGCGTGCGCGACAACGGCATCGGCCTGCCCGCCTCGGCGCTCGCCACCGTCTTCAACATGTTCTCGCAACTCGAACCGGCGCTCGAACGGTCGAAAGGCGGCCTCGGGATCGGCCTGGCGCTCGTGCGCGGGATCGTCGAACTGCACGGCGGCAGCGTGCATGCGGACAGCCCGGGACCGGGCCTGGGCAGCACGTTCACGATCCGGCTGCCGCTGGCGCAAGGCAGCGTGTGGGCGCCGTCTTTGCAGGCACCGTCCGGAACGGCGGCGCCGGCCCAACTGCGCGTCCTCGTCGTGGACGACAACGAGGATGCCGCCGAGACGCTGGCGATGACGCTGGAGCTGCACGGCTGCGAGGTGAGAACGGCGGCGACGGCCGCCCGGGCGCTGGAGATGCTCCCCGGCTTCGCGCCGGCCGTGGCCCTGCTCGACATCGGCCTGCCGGACATGAACGGCTACGAACTGGCGCGCCGCGTGCGCCAGCTGTCTGCGGGGGCCGGCATCACGCTGATTGCGACGACCGGGTGGGGCCAGCAGAAGGACCGCGAGCGGGCGTTCGCGGCCGGGTTCGACCGTCACCTCACCAAGCCGATCGATTTCGATCTCTTGCGATCCTATCTGCCGAATTAACTTGCGCTCGGCCGCTTCACCGCCGGCCCCTTGCGCGTGCCCGGCGCCACCGAGATCTGCACGCACGGCACGCGGTCGCCCTGCAGGGTGACGTCGAACGCCATCAGCTCGTCGCGGCGGAACGCGTGCACGCTCACCGTGTCGCCCACGCGGTAGCGCGCGAGCAGCTGGTCCAGGTTGGACGGGTTGCCGTTCACGCGCAGGCTGTCGACGGCGATCAGGATGTCGCCGGCCGACAGGCCCGCCTGGTGCGCCGCGCCGCCTTCGTGCACCTGCGTCAGCTTGACGCCGGCGGCGTCGCGGCCGATGCCGGCGTCCAGCGACGGCTTGGCGTTCTTGCGCTCTTCCGTCACCTTCACGCTGAACGGCGCGTACAGCTTGGCCAGCGGGATGTCTTCCGTGCCGCGGATGTAGCGGTCGAAGATCGACTTCAACCGCACGCCGCTCACCTCGTCGAACAGGCTTTCCACCTCCTGCTCGGTGACCCCGCGCCCACCTCCTTCCTTGCCTTTGTAGAAGTCGCGGCCGTAGCGGTCCCACAAGGCGAGCATGATGTCGTCCAGCGACTTCGCGCCTTCCGTCTTCGCGCGGATCGTCAGGTCGAGCGCGAGGCCGACCAGCGAACCCTTGGTGTAATAGCTGATGATCGCGTTCGGCGCGTTCTCGTCCTGGCGGTAGTACTTGCTCCAGGCGTCGAAGCTGGACTCGGCAATGCTCTGCTTCGTGCGGCCCGTGCCGCGCAGGACGCTGCCGACCGTCTTGCCGAGCAGCTTGAAGTACGTGGCCTCGCTGATGATCCCGCTGCGCACGAGCATCAGGTCGTCGTAATAGCTCGTAAAGCCCTCGAACAGCCAGAGCAGCGGCGTGTAGTTCTCGACCTGCAGGTCATACGGCGCGAACACGGCCGGCTTGATGCGCTTGACGTTCCAGGTGTGGAAGTACTCGTGGCTGCACAGGCCCAGGAACTTGATGTAGCCCTCGTTCGGCTCGGCGGTCTTCGGCGCGGCCGTCGTCGGCAGGTCGGTGCGCGCGCAGATCAGCGCGGTCGACGCGCGGTGTTCCAGGCCGCCGTAGCCATCGCCGACGACCATCGTCAGGAACACGTAGCGGTCCATCGGCGCCTTCTTCGTCTTCGGCTCGAAGAACGCGATCTGCGTCTCGCAGATGGCTTTCAGGTCTTTTTCCAGGCGCGCCATGTCCAGGTTCGGCACGCGGCCCGTGATGACGATGTCGTGGCGTACGCCGTGCGCGGTAAAGCCGCCCAGCACGAAATCGCCCATCTCGACGGGGTGGTCGATCAGCTCATCGTAGTCGCGCGCGACATAGGTGCCGAAGCCGTAGCGCTTCGCGCCCCCTTCCGGCAGCGAGGTGGCCACGCGCCACGTGCGGGCGGCCGGGTCGCCCGGACGCTGGATGTCGACCTGGTGCGGCCGCGTCTCCTGGCCCACGACGCGCAGGAACACGCTCGTGCCGTTGAAGAAGCCGTGGGTCTGGTCCAGGTGGGCGGCGCGCACCGACAGGTCCCACGCATACACCTCGTAATGCAGCGTCAGCGGCCCGGCGACGGGCGCGGCCTGCCAGCTATGCTTGTCCAGCTTCGTGAGACGGACCGCTTCCCCCCGGGCCTCGGCGCGGATGCGCACGATGTTGCGCGCGAACTCTCGGATCATGTAGCTGCCCGGGATCCAGGCCGGCAGCGCGAACACCTGCCCGTCCGGATGCGGCTCCGCCACGGTGACGGTGACGTTGAACAGGTGCCCGGCGAGGTCCTTCGGGACGATGGTGTACTGGATGGCCGGCGGCTGCTTCTGGGGTGCTTTTTTCATATGACGTGAACAATCTCTCTCCGATGCGCCGTAGTGTAATCGGATTTTTCAAGAAAGAGCGTATTCAAACGGTTGGGATTACCCTTCCGTAAGATCTTCTGGCAAGTCGATGTCGCGGAAAATCCCCGGGTCGTCGACCGGCACCTCGGTCACGGTAAACGCCTGCAACAGCCGCCGCGCGCCCGCGTCCCCGCTTAACGCCAGCAACGCGTCCAGGTGCACGGCCCCGAAACCGACCGGATTGCCGCGCCGCCCATCCAGCACGGGTGCCGCGATGCCCGCCCCGGCCGCCAGCGCGTCGACGAGGCGGCGCAGGGTGGCCGGATCGACATACGGCATGTCGCCCAGCGCCACGAGCCAGGCCTGCGGGTTCGATGGCAGCGAATGGCGGATGGCATGCGTGAGCGATGCCGCCATGCCGCTGTCGGCATCCGGACACACGGTCACGTCGCAGCCGAGCGCGGCCAGTTGCCCACCCACGCCGTCGTGCCGCCGCTTGACGCCGGCGTGGGT
>NZ_JBKYMO010000140.1:0-12284 GCF_047302915.1 Massilia sp. CT11-108
ACCCGCCCACCCCCCACAAAACCCCCTTTATTCCGGGCGCCCGCTCCTCTTTTTTAAACCACCCCGCCCGGCGGGGGGGGGGGGCCCCCCCCGCGCGCTGACGGCACTGCAATTCGGCGTCGCCATCGGCCTGACCGCCACCACGCTCGCCGTCGCGTGGCAGACGCGCTATGCCAGCACACTCGATCCCGGCTTCGATACGGCACCGCTGTTGATGTTCCCGGCCGCGAACGACATGCGCGATCCGCGCACGCGCGCCCTGCGCGACGCGGTCGCGCGCCTGCCGGGCGTGGCCGGCGTGACGGTCTCGCACCTGCCGTTCAGCGTCGGCCACAACATTGCGGTCCTGCGCCGCGCCGGCGGCACGGCCACCGACATCAACCTGTACGCGGTGAGTCCGGAATTTTTCGACGTCTATGGCGTCAAGCCGGTGGCCGGGCGCCTGTATTCGCCCGCGTTCGACAAGCTCAACGACGACGACCGCGTGGTGATCAATGCGGCGGCGGCGCGCCAGCTCGGCTTTCCCACACCGCGCGATGCGGTTGGACAGATGGTGACCGACAACATGGACGGCAAGCCGAAACAGGTCGTGGGCGTGGCGCCGGACCTGCGCCAGCGTTCGGCGCGCGACGGCCAGCAGCCCAGCGTGTTCTACCTGAACGACCGCGTGGGCGGATTCACGGTAAGGTGCAGCGGCGACGTCGACGCGGTCCGGCGCGCCATCGAGGCCCTGTGGCCGCGCTACTTCCCCAACGAGCCTCTGGATGTCGTGCGCATCTCGACGCTGATGACCGACATCTTCTATGCCGACGACCTGCGTCTCGCCAAGCTGCTGGCGGCGGCCAGCGCGATCGCGACGGCGATCGCCGCCTTCGGCATCTATGTGCTGGCCGCGTACAGCGTGCGCCGGCGCGAAAAGGAAATCGTGCTGCGCAAGCTGTATGGGGCCGGCCACGCGGCGATCGCAAGACTGGTGGCGCGCGAGTTCGCCGCGCTGGTCGGTGCCGGCGCGGTGCTGGGATTACCGTTCGCGTGGGTGGCGATCCAGCGCTGGCTGGGCGGGTTCACCGAGCGTGCGCCGATCGGCGGCTGGACGCTCGCCGCCGCGCTGCTGGTGGCGGGCGTCGTGGCGCTGGTGTCGACCCTGCGCCACGCGCTGGCGGCGATGCGGATCCGCCCCGCTAGCGCGCTGCGCGAATGAATCAGCAGGCCGCGCTGCCGCAGACTTTTACCAGTTCGACTTCGAACACGAGGCCGGTGTTGCCCGGGATTGCGCCCGGCACGCCGCCCGCGCCGTAACCCAGGCTGCTCGGGATCAGGATCGTGCGCTTGCCGCCGACCTTCATGCCCTGCACGCCCTGGCCGAAGCCGGGAATCACGGATTCGTTGGTGTTCACGGCGCCGATGACGAAGGTGAACGGCTTGCCGGGCAACGACGCGTCGAACTTGGCGCCCTTGAAGTCGGCCGCGGCGGCGCTGTACAGCCAGCCCGTGTAGTTGACCTGCACGCGCGCGCCGTTGACGGCTTCGGCACCGGTGCCGATCGCGATGTCGGTCTTGGTCAGCGCGGCGGGATTGTTGACGACGGGAGGGGTGGTGCTGCCCGAATCGCCACCGCCGCCGCATGCGGACAGGCTCAGGATGGCGGCGAAGGCGGCGGCCAGTGGGAAGGACAGTTTCATGGGACTCCTACGGGACAGGTTGGTTATCGGATGGAAACCCGAACCTTACCAACCTGCTCTGCAAGCGTCTGTGGGGGATTTGTATGCCTTTGTAATCCGCTCAGATTTCGACCTGGGTTCCAAGTTCGATGACGCGGTTGCTCGGAATCTGATAATAATCCGCGGCCGTGCGGGCGTTGCGCTGCATCGCCACGTACAGGTGCTCCCTCCACGGCATCATTCCCTGCCCCGGCACCGAGATCACGGTCTGGCGCGCGATGAAGAACGACGTCTCCATCATCTCGAATTCGAGGCCGCAGGCAGCGCACAGGCGCAGGATGTCCGGGATGTCCGCTTCGTCCTTGAAGCCGTAGGTCACGTTCAGCTGGTAGCAGTTGTGGCCCAGCGGGACGACCTCGACCTGCTCGCTCTCGGGCACGTACGGCTCCTCGCGGATGCGCACCGTGAGGAACACGACGCGCTCGTGCAGCACCTTGTTGTGCAGGAGGTTGTGCAGCAGCGCGTGCGGCACGCCGTCGGTTTCGCCGCGCAGGAAGATGGCGGTGCCGGACACGCGGTCGGGCGGCGCCACGAACAGCGACTGCAGGAAGTCGTCGAGCGGGATCGCGTGCTTTTCCAGGTTCTCGAACACGAGTTCGCGGCCGCGCTTCCACGTCAGCATCGTCGTCAGCAGGATCGCGCCGAGCAGCAGCGGGAACCAGCCGCCGTGCAGCAGTTTCAACGTGCTGGCCGAGAACAGCATGATGTCCATCGCCATGAAGAAGCCGGTGGCGCCGAAGCACAGCCACAGCGGCAGGTGCCAGCGGTAGCGGATCACGAAGAACGTCAGGATCGTCGTCGCGAACATGGTCGCCGTCACCGCGATGCCGTAGGCGCCGGCCAGCTTGTCCGACGAACCAAAGCCGACGACCGCCAGCAGCACGACGATCAGCTGCAGCCAGTTCACGGCCGGGATGTAGATCTGGCCGATCTCGCTTTCCGACGTGTGCATCACGCGCATGCGTGGCAGCAGGCCCAGTGCGATCGCCTGGCGCGTCATCGAGAACGTGCCGGAGATCGTGGCCTGCGACGCGATCACGGTCGCCATCGTCGACAGCAGCACGAGCGGCAGCACGCTCCAGCTGCCCAGCTGGTGGAAGAACGGGTTCTCGAGCGCTTCCGGATGCGTGATCAACAGGCCGCCCTGGCCCAGGTAGTTCACGGCGAGCGCGGGGAACACGACCATGAACCACGCGAAGCGGATCGGCTTCTTGCCGAAGTGGCCCATGTCCGCGTACAGCGCCTCGGCGCCGGTGAACGCCAGCACGACGGCGCCCAGCGCGACAAACGCGATCATGCGCTCGCGCAGCATGAACTCGAACGCATGCAGCGGGTTCAGCGCGTGCAGGATCACCGGGGCCTGCACGATATTGATGACGCCCATCACGGCCAGCGCGGCGAACCACACGACCATGACGGGGCCGAACCAGCGGCCGATGCCGGCCGTGCCGTGGCGCTGCACGCTGTACAGCCCCACCAGCACGACGATCGTCAGCGGCACGACGTATTTTTCCAGGCCGGGCGTGGCCACTTCGAGACCTTCGATCGCGCCCAGCACGGAGATCGCCGGCGTGATCACGCTGTCGCCGTAGAACATGGTGGCGCCGAACACGCCCAGCACCATCAGCACGTAATGCCAGCGCGACGTGCGCGTGACGGAATTCAGTGCGAGCGCCATCAGGGCCATGATGCCGCCCTCGCCGCGGTTGTCCGCGCGCAGCACCAGCGTGACGTATTTGAGCGAGACGATCATCGTCAGGCCCCAGAAGATCAGGGACACGATGCCCAGCAGGTTCGGCGTGGTCAGGGCCAGGCCGTGGACGGGATCGAAGATGGTCTTGAGCGTGTACAGCGGACTGGTGCCGATGTCGCCGTAGACGATACCGACCGCCGCCAGCGTCAGCCCTGCCAGGCTGCTTTTCTTATGTTCTGCCGTCAAGGTTTCACCGTTTTGTTGTTCTGGTGCGTTGCACAATAGAATAATTGACAAGGAAAGACAAGTGCGCGTCCTTTTGCCCGGCCGCTATTTTCTCAAAGTCTGCATCAATGGAAGCAGGCCGAGCGCACGCCTCGGTTGCCGCAAACGGCGGGCCCGCCAGCAAGGCTGCGTCCGTTCAAGGATAATGTCAGACCATTCACCCGTATCACGCCTCCCCATGAACACCGGCATCCTGTCCGCCGCCCTCGCCTTCCTGTGCTGGGGCCTGTTTCCGTTGTATTTCCACGCCATCGATGAAGTGCCGCCGCTGCAGATCCTCGCGCACCGCATGCTGTGGTCGCTGCTGTTCCTCGTGATCGTGCTCGCCGTGCGCCGCCAGTGGGCCTGGCTGAACCTCGTGCGCCGGCCGCGTGTGTTCGGCAGCTTCGTCGCGTCGGCCCTGCTGCTCAGCGTCAACTGGCTCATCTACATTTGGGCCGTGAACAACGGCCACGTCATCGAGGCCAGCCTCGGCTATTTCATCAATCCGCTCGTCAACATCATGTTCGGCTCGATGCTGCTGAAAGAACGCCTGCGGCGCACGCAATGGATGGCGATCGGCGTGGCGGCGCTGGGCGTCGCCTGGCTGACGTGGCAGGCCGGCAACGTGCCCTGGGTCGCGCTGGCGCTGGCCGTATCGTTCGGCGGCTACGGCCTGCTGCGCAAGACGGCTGCGCTGGGCGCGCTGGAGGGCCTGTCGTTCGAGACGATGGTGCTGTTCCCGCTCGCGGCCGCCTACGTCGTCTGGCTCAGCGTGCACGGCCAGAACACCTTCATCAACACGGACTCGAACACGACGCGCCTGCTGCTCGTCGCGGCCGGGCCGATCACGGCGATCCCGCTGCTGCTGTTCGCGGCGGGCGCGAGAAAAATCCCGCTGTCGATCGTCGGCTTGCTGCAATACATGTCGCCCACCCTGCAATTCCTTCTGGGCGTGTGGCTGTTCCACGAAGCATTTACTGCCGACCGCCTCGTCGGCTTCGTGCTGATCTGGCTTGCACTGGCCCTGTTCGCGGCCGAAGGCTTGCTGAATCGCCCGCAGCGGGTGGCCAAAGAGGCTTGAGCTGGCGCAAACCGGGGTCAGAGCCCGAATTCTGGCAATTTCCTGAAATCGGGCTCTGACCCCGGTGTTTTACAGTATCCTGTCGTCCTTATTTTACGAGATAGAAGTACATTACTAATGGCCAATTACGTCTACACCATGAACCGCGTGGGCAAGATCGTCCCACCGAAACGCCAGATCCTGAAGGACATTTCGCTGTCGTTCTTCCCAGGCGCGAAGATCGGCGTGCTGGGCCTGAACGGCTCGGGCAAATCGACCCTGCTGAAGATCATGGCCGGCATCGACACCGACATCCAGGGCGAAGCGCGCCCGATGCCGGGCCTGAACATCGGCTACCTGCCGCAGGAACCGCAGCTCGATCCGGAAAAAACCGTGCGCCAGGAAGTGGAGAGCGGCCTCGGTGAAGCCTTCGAGGCACAGGCCAAGCTGGAAGCCGTGTACGCGGCCTACGCCGAGGAAGACGCCGATTTCGACGCGCTGGCCAAGGAGCAGGAGCGCCTGGAATCGATCATCGCCGCCTCCGACGGCGGCAACCTGAACCTGCAGCTGGAAATGGCCGCCGACGCGCTGCGCCTGCCGCCGTGGGATGCGAAGATCGGCGTGCTGTCCGGCGGCGAGAAGCGCCGCGTGGCGCTGTGCAAGCTGCTGCTGTCCAAGCCCGACATGCTGCTGCTCGACGAGCCGACCAACCACCTGGACGCCGAATCCGTCGAGTGGCTGGAGCAGTTCCTGCTGCGCTTCCCGGGCACCGTCGTCGGCATCACCCACGACCGCTACTTCCTCGACAACGCCGCCGAATGGATCCTGGAACTGGACCGCGGTCACGGCATCCCCTGGAAGGGCAATTACTCGTCCTGGCTGGAGCAGAAGGAAGCCCGCCTGAAGCAGGAAGAAGCGACGGAATCCGCGCGCCAGAAAGCGCTGGCGAAAGAACTGGAATGGGCGCGCCAGAATCCGAAGGCACGCCAGGCCAAGTCGAAGGCGCGTCTCGCCCGCTTCAACGAACTGTCCGAATACGAATACCAGAAGCGCAACGAGACGCAGGAGATCTTCATCCCCGTCGCGGAACGCCTCGGTAACGAAGTCATCGAGTTCAAGAACGTCTCGAAAGCGTTCGGCGACCGCCTGCTGATCGACAACCTGTCGTTTACCGTGCCGCCGGGCGCGATCGTCGGCATCATCGGCCCGAACGGCGCCGGTAAGTCGACGCTGTTCCGCATGATCGCGGGCATCGAGCAGCCGGACAGCGGCGAAGTCGTCATCGGCAAGACCGCGAAGGTCTCGCTCGTCGACCAGTCGCGCGACAGCCTCGCCGCCAACAAGACCGTGTTCGAAGACGTGTCCGGCGGTGCCGACATGCTGTCCGTCGGCCGCTTCGAGATGCCGTCGCGCGCGTATCTCGGCCGCTTCAACTTCAAGGGCGCGGACCAGCAGAAGCTCGTCGGCAACCTGTCCGGCGGTGAACGCGGCCGCCTGCACCTGGCCAAGACGCTGCTCAAGGGCGGCAACGTGCTGCTGCTGGACGAACCGTCGAACGACCTGGACGTCGAAACCCTGCGCGCGCTGGAAGACGCGCTGCTGGAATTCGCGGGCAGCGTGATGGTCATCTCGCACGACCGCTGGTTCCTCGACCGCATCGCCACCCACATCCTCGCGTTCGAAGGCGAGTCGCAGGTCACCTTCTTCAACGGTAACTACCAGGAGTACGAAGCCGACAAGAAGAAGCGCCTCGGCGAAGAAGGTGCCAAGCCGAAGCGGATCCGCTACAAGCCGCTCACCAGCTAAGCTTACTCCTCCAGAAAGCGCTGGGCATCCAGCGCCGCCATGCACCCGCTGGCGGCGCTGGTGATCGCCTGCCGGTAGACGTGGTCCTGCACGTCGCCGGCCGCGAACACGCCGGGCACGCTCGTGGCGGTCGCCAGGCCGTTGCGTCCCGCGCGCGTCACGATATACCCGTTCTCCATCTCCAGCTGACCCGCGAAGAGGCCCGTATTCGGCCGATGGCCGATGGCCACGAACACGCCGTGCACGGGCAGCACGCGGATGCCGCCGCGCTCGCCGCGCAGGCGCAGCGTGTGCACGCCGGCCGCATCGCCCAGCACCTCGTCCAGCGTGTGGTTCCACAGGACGTCCACCTTGCCCTCTTCCACGCGCGCCAGCAGGCGCTCGACGAGGATCGCTTCCGCGCGCAGGTGGTCGCGGCGGTGCACCACCGTCACCCTGGACGCGATGTTCGACAAATACAGCGCCTCTTCCACGGCCGTGTTGCCGCCGCCGATCACGGCGACGTCCTTCCCGCGATAAAAGAAGCCGTCGCAGGTGGCGCAGGCCGAGACGCCGCGCCCCATGAAGGCCTGCTCCGACGGCAGGCCCAGGTAGCGGGCGGACGCGCCGGTGGCGATGATCAGCGCGTCGCACGTGTACTCGCCCTGGTCGCCGGACAGGCGCAGCGGACGCTCGTGCAGGTGCGCCGTGTGGATGTGGTCGAAGACGATCTGCGTGTCGAAGCGCCGTGCGTGCAATTCGAAGCGGCGCATCAGATCGGGGCCCTGCACGCCGTCCGGGTCGGCGGGCCAGTTTTCGACGTCGGTCGTCGTCATCAGTTGTCCGCCCTGCGCGACGCCGGTGACGAGCAGCGGGTTCAGGTTGGCGCGCGCCGCGTACACGGCGGCGGAATAGCCTGCCGGGCCGGAACCCAGGATCAGGACCTTGGCATGTTTTTTCATGATGTCAGGAGGCAAGGTGGCGGGACAGGTGCTCGGCGAACCGTTCGGGCGCCATGAACCCGATGACGCGGCTCTCCGGCACTTCCTTGCCCTGCTTGAACAGGATGATGCCGGGTGGCCCGAACAGGCCGAATTTCTTCATCAGCGCGCGGTCTTCATCGTTGTTGGCGGTGACGTCGACCTGCAGCAGGCGCACCTGCTTCATCTGCGCTTCCACCTTCGGTTCGGAGAAAGTAAAACGCTCCATCTCCTTGCACGACACGCACCAGTCGGCATAAAAGTCCAGCATCACGGGCGTGGGGGACGACGCGAGCACCTGATCCAGTTCGGCCAGCGTGCGGATGCGCTCGAACTTCTGTTCCTTGCCCTCGGCCGCGGCGGCGACCTGCGTGCCGCGCAGGTGCGCCAGCGGCTGCAGCACGTCCTGGCCCGCGCTGGCGGCGCCCACCAGTTCGAACAGGCCGCCCGTCAGCAGCACGAGGCCCAGCGTCTTGCCGGCATAGCGGCCCAGGCCCGCACCGGCGGCGATGGGTTCGAACACGCGCAGGAACACGGCGCACAGCACGGCGAACGCGCCCCACAGCAGCATCGCGACGGTGACCGGGAACACGGGCGTTACCATCCAGATCGCGACCGCCAGCAGCAGCAGGCCGAACACGCGCTTGACGTGGTTCATCCACGCGCCGGCGCGCGGCAGCAGGCTGCCCGCCGAGACGCCTGTCAGCAGCAGCGGCACGCTCATCCCGGCCGCCATCGAGAACAGCGCCCAGCCGCCCGTCCACACGTTTTTCGTCTGGCTGATGTACAGCAGTGCACCCGCCAGCGGACCGGCCACGCATGGCCCCACGATCAGTGCGGACAAGGCGCCCATCACGAACACGCCGGCGAACCGCCCGCCGCTCATGCTGCCGCTCGTCGTGCTCAAGCGGCTTTGCAGGCTGCTGGGCAGCTGCAGCTGGTAGACGTCGAACATCGACAGCGCCAGCAGCACGAGCAGCGCGCCGAACGTCAGCAGCACCCACGGCTTCTGCAGCGCGCCGGCGAGACCTTCACCGGCCAGGCCCGCCGCGACGCCGAGCGCCGTGTAGACGAGCGCCATGCCCAGGCTGTACGCCAGCGCGAGGATAAAACCTTTACTGCGCGAGACGTTGCCCTCGCCGACGATGATCGACGACAGGATCGGCACCATCGGCAGCACGCACGGCGTGAACGACAGCAGCAGGCCGAACGCGAGGAACGCGAGGCCGATGCGCCAGGCGCTGCCTGATTGCAGCGTGCGCTGGGCCAGCGAGCTGTCGTCTTCGTGCACTGGCGGCGGAGCGATCACGGCGTCGGCAGCGACAGGCTTCAATGCGCCCGGCGCCGCCGGGTCCACCGCGAACGCGACTTCGGCGGGCGGATAGCACAGGCCCGCATCCGCGCAGCCCTGGTAGCCCACGCGCAGCACGAACGGTGCTTTCGCATCCGCTTTCACCGGCAGGTCCGCTGCAAGCTGCCCCGCATAGGTTTCCATCTCCTTGTTGAAATTGCTGTCGAACTTGCGCACACCGTCCGGCAACGCGGGCTGGCCGACCTGCGGCGCCGTGAACACGAGGCGGTCGCGGTACAGGTGGTAGCCGGGCGCGATGGCCCAGGTGACGTGCACGATGCCGCCTGCGCGCAGTTCGGCGCTCGGCTTGAACGCCTGTTCGGGCGGCAGGAAGTCGTCGGCGGCAAGCGCCGGCCGGCCCAGCGTACTGGCCAGCAGGACCAGCGCGGCCATCCATCGAAAGAGCTGCTTCATGATGCGTAATCTCCTGAAATACTGTGGTGATGCGCTTGTCCCGTGCCGTCGATGGCGAAGTACGCGAGCCCGCTGGCGGCGAGGAAGGACAGGCCGTCGTCCTCTTTCAGCATGGCGATGGTCGACACGCTGCCGCCCAGGACGGCCAGCGGCGCCAGCACGCTCACCGAGCGCCAATGCGACACGGGCATCCCGGTGCGCGGGTTCAATACGTGGCAATAGCGCTTGCCGTCGACGTCGAAAAACCGTTCGTAGTCGCCGCTCGTCGTCAGCGCACCGTGGCTCACGGCGATGCTGGCGATAGTGCCATCGGCCTTGCGCGGGTCCTGGATGCCGATG
Source organism: Massilia sp. CT11-108 (assembly GCF_047302915.1). Classification (NCBI taxonomy): domain Bacteria; kingdom Pseudomonadati; phylum Pseudomonadota; class Betaproteobacteria; order Burkholderiales; family Oxalobacteraceae; genus Massilia; species Massilia sp. CT11-108. Next base: position 9,611 of record NZ_JBKYMO010000140.1, read on the forward strand.
CTCCACAGGCGTCCATCGGGTTGCGGGCCGATGAAGCGCATGTCGCCGCCGAGGTTCACGTAGCCGTGCCGCACGCCCCGTTCCTGCAGCAGCGCGCAGGCGCGGTCGGCCGCGTATTCCTTGCCGAAGCCGCCGAAGTCGATCTCCATGCCGGCGCGCGGCAGGAAGACGGCGCCGTCTTCACGCTGCACGGCCGTCCAGTCCACCAGCGCCAGCAGCGGCGCCAGTTCGCGGGCGTGCGGCACGCGCGGCTGGCGGAAGTCCCAGGCGCGGCGCAGCACGCCGGACGTGATGTCGAACAGTCCGCCGCTCGCGCGGTGCAGGTGATCGGCGTAGTCGAGCAGCTGCGCCGTCTCTGCGTCACACTCCACGCGGTAGCGGCCCGCCGCGGCGTTGATGCGGCTGACGATACTGTCGGCACGGTAGCGCGAGTACGTGCGCTCGATGCGCCGCACTTCGGCGATCGCCGCGAGGGCCAGTTCTTCCGCCGCATGTCCGTCCGGCGCGGCCAGCCTGATTTCACAACGGCTGGCCATCGCATCGAACGGAAAGCGGACCACCGCGTCTACCATCGCCGCGTCAATCCGACCTGGAAGATGCGGGCGTGCAGCGGCGCGAGGCCCGGACTACCGTCGTGGAACAAACGCCAGTTGCCGCGCTGCTCATAGCCTTCGACCTTGACGTCGACCGTCCACAGCTTGCCGATCTCGCGCTGGACCTTCAGCCCCGCCGTGACGGCGCCGAACCCGGACAGGCGCTGGTCCGGCGACGACAGGCGGCTCGGATCCGCACTCGCAAAGCCGGGTGGGAACGGCGGGCCGAGCGTGCCGTCGTACACGGGGTCGTAGTAGAAGTAAGCTGCGCTCTGCGTGTAGAGGCGCAGTTCCGGCACGATGCTCCATCCGCCGCCGAGCGGCTGCACGTATTCTCCGGACAGCGTGTGCGCGCGGATGCGGAACGAGTCGCTGTAGTAGCGGTAGGACAGGCGCGACGTGCCACCCGTGCTGTCGACGTAGTGATTCCAGCGCAGCAGCGCCGTGTTCTGGCGGCGCGAACGGGGCCGGTTATCGAACAATTTATACGGATCGTTGAAGTAACCGTCACCGTTCGTGCGCGTGAACGTGATTTGTCCGATGTCGTTCGGCGTCAGCACGCGCGTCACGCCCGCGAGGACGCTGACCGTGCGCTTGTGCTCATCGACGACGACGTGATTCACCGGATCGATGCGGTCGCGACTGCCTGCGACGCCGAACGCCCACGTCGTGTTGTTGTCCTCGCTGGACACCGTGCCGTTCAACGACAGCGCGCGCGACACGTAATCGTGCTCCGTCGAATACGCGGCGCCGGCCGTCAGCGTACCGCGCCGGAAGTAGCGCGTGACGGCGACATCGCCCGCCTTTCTCTCGTCCTGCATGTGCGAGGCGCCGGAGACCGCCGTGTGGTAGCGCGGCGAGGCGCCGGACACGTCGTCGGCCGTCAGCGTGCCTTCGATGGACCAGTCGCTCGCAACGGGCGCCGTCACCGCGATCGACGGCGAATGGGCACGAATGCGATCGAGGCCGCTCTGGCGGTCGGCGTAGTCGAGATAGCGCAGGCTGATGCTGCCGCCCTGCGGCGGCTCGTCCGCCAGCGCCTGCACGCCGGGCAGCAGCAGCGCGGCGGCGAGCAGCGAGGCCGCCAGGTCCTGGGGAGCTTGCTTGGATGTCGTCATGGAGTCTCCTCAATTACAGCCGCAGCCGCCGCCACCCACGCCCGCGCCGCCGGATGCGGCTTCGCGGCTCGTGTAAATGTGATCGGCATACCGCGCTTCGAGCTTGTCGCCGCCGAACGTCATCTCCGGCTTCGCCAACTTGCCTTTTTCCCACGGCTGCACGGTGGCGCATCCGGCTTGCGCCAGCAGCGCCGGCGCAATCAGCAAATAGAAAAAGCGCGCCTTCATTGCGCACCTCCCAGGGCTTTCTTGATCACCTGTTCGAGCGCCGCGCGGTCGGCCTCCTTGAAGCCCGCGTGCTCATATAAAACCTTGCCGTCCGGTCCGATCAGGACGCTGCTCGGCATACCCTTGATGCCGTAGGCGCGCGGCGTGGCGCCGGCCGGGTCGAACGCGATCGCGAAGCGGGCCGGCGTCTCGGCGAGGAAGCGGCGCGCGTCGTCCGTCTTCGCGTCGAGGTTCACGCCGACGACCTGCAGTCCGCGCGCGCCGTACTTCGCCTGCATCTCGTTCATCCACGGGAAGGACTGGCGGCACGGGCCGCACCACGAGGCCCAGAAATCCACGTACACGAGCTTGCCCTGGTACTTCGCCAGCTGCACCGTGCCGTCCTTGCCCGGCAGCTCGAACACCGGCGCCGCGGCGCCCTTGTCGAGTGCGGAGGCGGTCGACGCCTCCAGTGCGGCGGCCAGCACGACCGCCATGCGCAATACGCGCGTCGTCCGGATGCCCATCATTTCACCTCCTTCTTGCCGAAACGACGCCATCCCAGCACGCCGAACGACAGCACGACCAGCAGCGCGAGCATCGGATCGTTGCCATCCTTGATCGAGGAGCAGCCGCCGCCACCGGCGTTCTGCGGCGCCTGCACGGTCTGCACGTTGCCCTTGCCGGTCAGCGCGACGTTCCACGCGCCGCCGCCGTCGGCCGTCACTGCGAGGCTGCCGGCGGCATCGCCCGCAC
>NZ_JBKYMO010000141.1:0-12284 GCF_047302915.1 Massilia sp. CT11-108
CCGCCCACGGCAGCGGCCGGCACTTCCATCCACTCGCCCGGCAGCAGCGGATGCGTCGCCAGCGAAAACGGCCCGATGCTCGAGCGCACGAGGCGCAACGTGGGCAGGCCGACGGCGGCCGTCATCCGGCGCACCTGGCGGTTTTTCCCCTCTTCGAGCGTGATCGCGATCCAGCTGGTCGGCTTGTCCTGGCGCACGCGGATGGGCGGGTTACGCGGCCACAGCCACTCCGGCTCCGCGATCAGCGTGGCGCGGCACGGCTTCGTGATGAAGTCGCCCAGGTCGATCGGCGCCTGCAGGCGGTCGAGGGTGGCGCGGTCGGCGATCCCCTCCAGTTGTACTAGATAAGTCTTCGCTTCCTTGTGGTCCGGATGGGCGATCTGGTGCTGCAGGCGGCCGTCGTCCGTCAGCAGCATCAGGCCTTCGCTGTCGGCGTCGAGCCGGCCGGCGGGATATATGTTCGGGATGTCGAGGTAGTCGGCGAGGGTTTCGCGCTCGTCCTCGCGCGAGAACTGGCACAGCACCTGGAAGGGTTTATTGAACAGGATGAGGGACATGAAGGATGGATTTTGGAGCAAAATAGCGAGCCTCTGGCCCGTCGCGATCAATACTGGTGCATAATGTTGTGCCAGTGTTGCGTCTTAGACAAGACGACGGCCAGCCCACTATTCTAATGGAGATCGCAGACCTGGCGGTCCGCCGCCGCCGCGTGCCCACTTCGGAGAACATGATGTATCAACATATCAAAGTACCTACCGATGGTCAAAAGATTACCGTCAACGCGGACTTCTCGCTGAACGTCCCCGACCAGCCGGTCATTCCCTATATCGAAGGCGATGGCACCGGCGTCGACATCACCCCGGTGATGCTGAAGGTCGTCGACGCGGCCGTCGCGAAGGCGTACGGCGGCCAGCGCAGGATCGCGTGGATGGAAGTGTTTGCCGGCGAGAAGTCGACGCAGGTGTATGGCCCGGACGTCTGGCTGCCGACCGAAACGCTGGACTGTGTGCGCGAGTACGTCGTGTCGATCAAGGGCCCGCTGACGACGCCTGTCGGCGGCGGCATCCGCTCGCTGAACGTGGCGCTGCGCCAGGAACTCGACCTGTACGTCTGCCTGCGCCCCGTGCGCTACTTCAACGGCGTGCCGTCGCCGCTGCGCGAGCCGCACAAGACGGACATGGTGATCTTCCGCGAGAACTCGGAAGACATCTATGCGGGCATCGAGTGGGCCGCCGAGTCGGCCGAGGCGAAGAAGGTCATCGAATTCCTGACCCGCGAGATGGGCGTGCGCAAGATCCGCTTCCCGGAGACCTCCGCGATCGGCATCAAGCCGGTGTCGCGCGAGGGTACGGAACGCCTCGTGCGCAAGGCACTCCAGTACGCGATCGACAACGACAAGCCGTCCGTCACCATTGTCCACAAGGGCAATATCATGAAGTACACGGAAGGCGGCTTCCGCGACTGGGGCTATGCGCTGGCGCAACGCGAGTTCGGTGCCGAGCTGATCGACGGCGGTCCGTGGTGCAAGTTCAAGAACCCGCGCACGGGCAAGGACATCGTCGTCAAGGATTCGATCGCGGATGCGTTCCTGCAGCAGATCCTGCTGCGTCCGGCCGAGTACAGCGTGATCGCCACCCTGAACCTGAACGGCGACTATGTCTCGGACGCGCTGGCGGCCCAGGTCGGCGGCATCGGCATCGCGCCGGGCGCGAACATGTCCGACTCCGTCGCGATGTTCGAAGCGACGCACGGCACGGCGCCCAAGTACGCGGGCAAGGATTACGTGAACCCGGGTTCGCTGATCCTGTCGGCCGAGATGATGCTGCGCCACATGGGCTGGACGGAAGCGGCCGACCTCATCATCAGCTCGATGGCGAAGGCGATCGCGTCCAAGCGCGTCACCTACGACTTCGCGCGCCTGATGGAAGGCGCGACCCAGGTGTCGTGCTCGGGCTTCGGCGACGTGATGATCGAGAATATGTAAGGGAGGTCTTATTGACGCAGATCAAGCCCCGTAAGTGTACGGGGCTTTTTTGTTTGCAGGAGAGGGATGATGCGTGGCGGCGGGACCATAAAAAAAACCCCGCCGAAGCGGGGTTCTTTGCTTCCGGAGGGTGCTTACGCGCCGACGATGTTAGAAGCTTGCTTGCCTTTCGGGCCTTGCGTGACTTCGAATTGGACTTTTTGACCTTCTTTGAGGGTCTTAAAACCGTTCATATTGATCGCGGAGAAGTGCGCGAACAAATCTTCGCCGCCGTCATCAGGGGTGATGAAGCCAAAACCTTTGGAATCATTGAACCACTTAACAGTACCTGTTGCCATAAAATAACCTTCGATTAAAAACAAATCACACGAGCCATAAAAGCAAGAAGCTTCTTGCCCCCTCCTCAGCCTGCTCACTTCTTATCAACAAGTACATAAGTACATGTCAATAACTGCATTGTTGGCGCAAGAATCTCGTAAGTCAAGCGGTTTTGAACACGCGTTGTAAAAAATGACATAGTGGCTGAAAATCAAGCTCTTGATTTTCGCAATGGAACCGCCATCTGCGCTGCAACTGGAAAACGCGTAAGATGGAAAGCAAATGGGATTACCTTGAGCGTTAGTTTCCGCACACACGAAGATCGAAAGCAATTTAGAATACCCCTATGGCAACCAAGCACGATACCGAACAGCTGCTGGAGCGGCAGACAGTCAAGCCACCTCCCTTGTATCAGGTGGCGTTGCTCAATGACGACTACACGCCGATGGAGTTCGTGGTCGCCATCATCCAGGAGTACTTCAACAAGGATCGCGAGACGGCGACGCAGATCATGCTTTCTGTACACCGCCATGGTAAAGGGGTGTGCGGCGTGTTTTCCAAAGATATAGCGTGTACCAAAGTGGAGTTTGTATTAACGCATGCGCGCAAGGCAGGTCATCCCCTGCAGTGCGTGATGGAGGAAGTATGATTGCGCAGGAACTGGAAGTATCTCTACACATGGCCTTTGTCGAAGCGCGGCAGGCTCGGCACGAGTTCATCACGGTCGAACACCTGCTGCTGGCGCTGCTCGACAACCCGTCGGCCGCTGAAGTCCTGCGTGCGTGCGCGGTCAATATCGAAGACCTGCGTAAGACCTTGACGAATTTCATCGGCGATAACACTCCGACCGTGCCGGGTACCGGCGAAGTCGACACCCAACCGACGCTGGGCTTCCAGCGCGTGATCCAGCGCGCGATCATGCACGTCCAGTCGGCGTCGAACGGCAAGAAGGAAGTCACCGGCGCGAATGTGCTCGTGGCGATCTTCGGCGAGAAGGACTCGCATGCCGTTTACTACCTGCACCAGCAGGGCGTGACCCGTCTCGACGTGGTCAATTTCATCTCGCACGGCGTGCGCAAGGACCAGCAGATCGACAGCCAGAAGGCGTCGGAAGGCGTGGAAGAAGCGCAGGTCGAAGGCCAGGCTAAGGAAAGCCCGCTGGATCAGTTCACCACGAACCTGAACAAGGCTGCCGCCGACGGCCGGATCGATCCGCTGATCGGGCGCGAAGAGGAAGTGGATCGCGTGATCCAGATCCTGTGCCGCCGCCGCAAGAACAACCCGCTGCTCGTGGGCGAGGCCGGCGTCGGCAAGACCGCGATCGCCGAAGGCCTGGCATGGCGCATCGTCCAGGAAGACGTGCCCGAGATCCTGCAGAATGCCGTCGTGTATTCGCTGGACATGGGCGCACTGCTGGCCGGCACCAAGTACCGCGGCGACTTCGAGCAGCGCCTGAAGGCGGTGTTGAAGCAGCTCAAGGACACGCCGAACGGCATCCTGTTCATCGACGAGATCCACACGATCATCGGCGCCGGTTCCGCATCGGGCGGCACGCTCGACGCATCGAACCTGCTCAAGCCGGCCCTCGCGAACGGCCAGCTGAAGTGCATCGGTGCGACCACGTTCACGGAATTCCGCGGCGTGTTCGAGAAGGATCATGCGCTGTCCCGCCGCTTCCAGAAAGTGGACGTGAACGAACCGTCGGTCGAGCAGACTGTGCAGATCCTGCGCGGCCTCAAGTCGCGCTTCGAAGAGCACCACGGCGTGAAGTATTCGGCGTCGGCGCTGTCGACCGCGGCCGAGCTCGCTGCTCGCTTCATCAATGACCGTCACCTGCCGGACAAGGCGATCGACGTGATCGACGAAGCGGGTGCGGCCCAGCGCGTGCTGCCGAAGTCGAAGCAGAAAAAGACCATCGGCAAGACCGAGATCGAGGACATCATCGCGAAGATCGCGCGGATTCCTCCGCAGACCGTCAACCAGGACGACCGCAGCAAGCTGCAGACCATCGACCGCGACCTGCGCAACGTCGTGTTCGGGCAAGACCCGGCCATCGAAGCGTTGTCGGCCGCGATCAAGATGGCCCGCGCCGGCCTCGGCAAGCAGGACAAGCCGATCGGTTCGTTCCTGTTCTCCGGTCCGACCGGCGTCGGCAAGACGGAAGTCGCGAAGCAGCTGGCGTTCATCCTCGGCATCGAGCTGGTGCGTTTCGACATGTCCGAGTACATGGAGCGCCACGCCGTGTCGCGCCTGATCGGTGCGCCGCCGGGCTACGTCGGCTTCGACCAGGGTGGCCTGCTGACCGAGGCCATCACCAAGAAGCCGCATGCGGTGCTGCTGCTGGACGAGATCGAGAAGGCCCATCCGGACATCTTCAACATCCTGCTGCAGGTGATGGACCATGGCACCTTGACCGACAACAACGGCCGCAAGGCGGACTTCCGCAACGTGATCATCATCATGACCACGAATGCAGGTGCGGAAAGCCTGACCAAGCGCTCGGTGGGCTTCGTGGATTCGAAGGCGCAGGGCGACGAGATGGCCGACATCAAGCGCATGTTCACGCCTGAGTTCCGCAACCGCCTGGATGCGATCATCAGCTTCCGCGCGCTGGACGAGGACATCATCCTGCGCGTCGTGGACAAGTTCCTGATGCAGCTGGAAGAGCAGTTGCACGAGAAGAAGGTGGAAGCCGTCTTCACCGAGAAACTGCGCAAGTTCCTCGCGAAGAAAGGTTTCGACCCGCTGATGGGTGCCCGTCCGATGTCGCGCCTGATCCAGGACATGATCCGCAAGGCGCTGGCCGACGAACTGCTGTTCGGCCGTCTCGTGAACGGTGGCCGTGTCACGGTCGACCTGAACGAGAAGGACGACGTGTTCCTCGAGTTCCCGGAAGGCGACGTCCCGCCGCCGCCGGAGCCCGTCGAGACCGTCGAGATCGAATAAGCGATTCCAGAATCGCTTCACGAAAGCCCGCCTTGTGCGGGCTTTTTATTTGGCCGGGCGCCGCTCGTCCGGCGTGCGCGCCGCTCGTCCAGTCGGCATTGCCCCACCAGCGGCCGCTGCCTAGCATGGGTGCATTTTCGTCCACCGGAGTCAACCATGCTGCGCACACTTCTCACTCTCGCCGCGACCACCGCCAGCCTGCTGCTGGCATCTCCCACCACGCAGGCGGCCGACGTCCACCCCGCGTTCCGCGTCGCCGTCAGCGGCAATCCGCAAGGCCGGCCCATCATCCTGATTCCCGGCGTGGCGTCGTCGGGCGAGGTCTGGAACGGCACCGTCGCCCATTATTGCGGGACCTCCCAGGCGCAATTCCAATGCCATGAGCTGACGTTGGCCGGATTCGCGGGCGTGCCGCCCATCGACGGCGCGCTGCTGCCTGCCGCCGAACAGCAGCTCGCCGACTACATCGCTGCGCATCGTCTCGCCCGCCCGGTCGTGATCGGCCACAGCCTGGGCGGCTTCCTGGCGCTGAAGCTGGCGGCCGATCATCCGGATGAGGTGGGCAAGCTGGTGATCGTCGATGCCGTGCCGTGCCTCGTCGCGGCCACGCAGGCGCCGGGCGTCACGGCCGAGCAGGTGAAGCAGGCGGGGGAGGGCATGCGCCGCATGATGCTGGCGCAGGATGCGGCCACGGCACGCGCCGCCACCGACATGTCGGTGCGCACGATGGTCTCCCGTCCCGAAGACGTCAAGCGCGTGCTGGCCTGGGGCGCCCAGTCCGACCGGACCACTGTGGTCAATACGATGGCCGACATGATGGGCGACGACATGCGCGAGCAGGTTGGCCGCATCCGTGCGCCCACGCTGGTGCTCGGCAGCTGGATCGCGTACAAGGCCTACGGCCCCATGGCCATGTTCGAGCAGAACTATCGGAACCAATACATGCGTCTGCCCGGCGTGCAGGTGGCGCTGGCCGAAACCGCCCGTCACTTCATCATGCTCGACGACCCGGCCTGGATGTATGATCGCATCGATCGCTTCCTGAACTGAACGCCCAACAAGAACATCTCTCGCGATGACAGCCTCGCCGATGCCCGCCCCCTCCCTGCTTGCGCGCCTGAGCTGGTACTGGATGTGCCAGTGCGCCGGCTGGGGCCTGGTGCTTGTGCTGCAGGTTCTCAACCGGCCGTCCGTGCCCGGCTATGCGGCGCCCGACGACGTCCGACGCTATGTGCTGGTGTGCTGCTGGGGCGCGGCCAGCGGCGTCCTGCTGTCCGATGCGTGGCGCCGCATCCTGAAGCGCCGGCAGGCCGCCGGGGCGCGCATGGGATGGGGCGCCGTGCTTGCCGGCGTGCTGGTGCTGGGCATCGTGAACACCATGACGCAACTGGCCGGCTACATCGTCATCCGGCCGTTCGGCCCCGTGCGAGGCGTGTCCTGGCTACCCGCCGCGCTGGCCTCGTGGTGGTGCCTGCACCTGATGTGGAACGTGTTCCACACCGCGGCCCTGTCCTTGCGCCGTGCGAACCGGCTGGAGGCGGAGACACTGCGACTGCAAGTCGGCGCCAAGGACGCCCAGTTGCGCGCGCTGCAGGCGCAGGTGAATCCCCACTTCTTCTTCAACAGCATGAACAGCGTGCGCGCCCTCGTCTACGAAGACCGGGACGCGGCCGCACGCATGATCGATGAGCTGACCAGCGTGATGCGCCACGCACTGCAGGCCGGCGCGCACGACACGGTGCCACTGGCGGACGAGATCGACGTGGTGCGCGCCTACCTCGCCATCGAACAGATCCGCTTCGAACAGCGCCTGCGCGCGTATATCGATGTCGGACCCGGACTCGATACGGTGCGCATCCCGCCGATGGCCTTGCAGACCCTCGTCGAAAACGCGGTCAAGCACGGCGTCGAAGCCCGGCCGGACGGCAGCGACATCCGGATCCATGCGCGCCGCCAGGACGATGGCGTGGCGGTCATCGAAGTCGCGAACGCAGGGACGATCCAGGCGCTGTCCGGCTCGACCCGCACAGGCCTGGTCAATGCACGGCAGCGACTCGCGCTGGCACTGGGGGCGGGCGCGAACCTCGACCTGTGCGAGCAGGACGGCTGGGTGCGCGCCACGGTGCGGCTGCCGGAGGCTACGTGACGGAGCGGCTGCGCGTGCTGCTGGTCGACGACGAGCGCCTGGCCAGGGCCGAGCTGCGGCGCCTGCTGCGGGCGCACCCGGACATCGACATCGTGGGCGAAGCGGTGGATGCGGCCGACGGCCTGCACCAGATCACGGTGCTCAAGCCCGACCTGGTATTCCTCGACGTGCAGATGCCTGGCGGGAGCGGCTTCGACCTGCTGGCGGCGCTGGATGCCGCGCCGGACGTGATCTTCACTACCGCCTACGACCGCTACGCGCTGCAGGCCTTCGAAGTGAACGCGCTCGACTACCTGCAAAAGCCTGTGCAGGCGGCGCGGCTGGCCTCGGCCCTGGACCGCCATGCGCAGCGCCGGGGGCGAGAGCCGGCACGTCAGTCGCAGATGGACCGGAAGCTGTTCCTCCGTGACGGCGAGCGGTGCTGGTTCGTGGCCCTGCGTGACGTGCGCTTCCTGAGCGCGGAAGGGAATTACACGCGTGTCCATGTCGGCGCACATCGGCCGCTGGTTCTGCGGTCCCTGAAGCAATTCGAAGAAGCGCTCGACCCGCAATGCTTTTTTCGCGCGAGCCGCAGCCACATCGTCAACCTGGAGCACGTGCAGCAGGTGACGCCGAACGAGGCGGGCGGCTTCGATCTCCTGCTGTCCGGCGGCGACACGGTTGACGTGGCACGCCGCCGCGCGGCCGGGTTCAGGCAGCTGGCCAGCCTGTAACACACGACGGCCGCCACGGGTATCGCCGTCATTTTGTTGTCATACAACATGTCTATGATGGGAGGTATTCCTCATTTCAGGCCCATCCCATGCGACTGCCGCAGCTCCAGACCGGCACCAAGATCATCGGCGCCTTTGCCGTGGTGTCCCTTGCCATCGTCATCATTTCCATCGTCGCGCTGTGGCGCATGCACGCCGCCGACGCCATCACGAACGACCTCGTCAACAATAAGCTGGCCCGCCAGCAGCTGACGGCCGAACTGCTGGGCGTCACGCGGCTGAACGGTGTGCGCGCCGTGGCCATCGCTCGCAGCGACAGCCTGGAGGCGGGCGACTACTTCCAGGCCATGCTCCAGCAGGGCGAAAAGAACGCGGCGGCGCTCGAGGCGAAGCTGGGCGCGCTGCCGGCCGTACCGGACGAGCGCGCCCTGATCGACGCCGTTGCACAGCGCAAGGCTGCCTACGTGAGCGTCCGCCAGCAGGTGTTCCAGGCGAAGGACTTCGGCAAGACGCAGGAGGTCGAGCAACTGGCGTCCGGCGAGCTGACCACGACCTTCGACGCTTACACGCAAGCCCTCGACGCGCTGCTCGCATGGCAGACCCGCGCAGCGCACGCGCTGGCGGCCACGTCCGCACAGGCATTCGCCCTCAGCCGCGTCCTGCTGCCCGCATTCGGCCTGGCCGCGCTGCTGGTCGGCTGCGCCGCCGGCTGGCTGCTCACGCGCAGCATCGTGACGCCGCTGCAGGATGCCGTCGTGCTGGCCGAGCGCGTCGCGACGGGCGACCTGTCGGCCACCATCGAGCATGCGCGCGGCGACGAGATCGGGCGCCTGTTCGATGCACTGAACCACATGACGAACGGCGTGTCGGCCACCGTCGTGAAAGTGCTGGACAGCGCCCGCATGATCGACGGCGCGTCGGCCGAGATCGCGGCCGGCAACAGCGACCTGTCGCACCGCACGGAAGCGCAGGCGCGCAGCCTGCATGCGACCGTGCAGGCGATGGCCGACCTGACCGAGGCCGTCGAACAGAACCACGTGAATGCCCACGATGCGAACGAGCTCGCACTGGCCGCGTCAGGCGTCGCGAAGGACGGTGCCGACGCGGTCGGGCAGATGGTCGAGCGCATGGAGACGATCCGCCAGTCGGCCGCCCGCATCGGCGATATCACGGCGATGATCGACGGGATTGCGTTCCAGACGAATATCCTCGCGCTGAACGCGGCCGTCGAAGCGGCGCGTGCGGGCGAGCAGGGCCGCGGTTTTGCGGTCGTCGCGGGCGAAGTCCGTAACCTGGCCCAGCATTCCGCGGCGGCGGCGAAAGAAATCAAGCACCTGATCGGCGAGTCGACGCTCGCCATCGCGTCCGGCGCCGGCATCGCCAGCGCGGCGGGCGACACGATGCGCGAGATCCTCGACCGCGTGCAGCAGGTGGCCGATCTGCTGCATGCGATCGACGGCGCCAGCTCCGAGCAGGCGGCTGGCATCGCGCGCGTGCGCGGCGTCATCGCCGAGATGGACGAGGCGACGCAGCAGAATGCGTCGATGGTCGAGCAGGCCGCGGCCGCGGCGGCCACGATGCGGGCGCAGGCGGAGGAGTTGACGGACGTGGTGTCGACGTTCCGGGTGCGTGGGGATGAGTGGGTGCGTCAGGTGCTCGTCGAGGAGAGCAAGGACGAGCGGGGTCTTGCGCTGCCAGTACCGGCGTACGCTTAAGTAACCCGCGACACGTATCGACGTCGTCCTTGCGAAGGCAGGGACCCAAGTCCTGCGTGCGCTGTCGAGTAGCGTGCAAATTGGGCCCCCGCCTGCGCGGGGGCGACGGTTTTTCAGATAGCGGCCAGCGCCCGCGCCAGATCAGCCCGCTGATCCTCCACGTGCTCGATGCCGACGGATAGCCGGATCAACCCGTCGCCGATCCCCAACCTGGCCCGCTGGTCCGCCGGAATGGTCGCATGCGTCATGATGGCCGGATGCTCGATCAGGCTCTCGACGCCGCCCAGGCTCTCGGCCAGCGTGAAGATCTCGCACTGCTCCAGGAAGCGGCGCGCGCCGGCGATGTCCGTGTCGAGGTCGATGGAGATGATGCCGCCGTAGCCGTGCATCTGGCGCCGCGCCAGTTCATGCTGCGGGTGCGACGTCAGGCCAGGGTAGTAGACGTGGCGCACCCTGGCCTGGCCCTGCAGCCACTGTGCCAGGTCGAGCGCGTTGCTGTTGCTGCGTTCCACGCGCAAGGCCAGCGTCTTGATGCCGCGAAGGACGAGAAAACTGTCGAACGGGCCCTGGATCGCACCGACGGCATTCTGGATGAAGCCGAGGCGCTCGCGCCATGCCTGCTGGTGCGCGTGGCCGCCGACGACGGCAATGCCGCCGATGACGTCCGAGTGGCCGTTCATGTACTTCGTCGTCGAGTGCACGACGATGTCGATGCCAAGTTCCAGCGGGCGCTGGTTGATGGGGCTCGCGAACGTGTTGTCGCACACCGTCATCACGCCGCGCTCGCGGCACAGCTGCGCGATCGCGTGCAGGTCGGCGAGCTTGAGCATCGGGTTCGTCGGCGTCTCGACCCACACCATCTTCGTTTCCGGGCGCAGCGCGTTCGCGAGCGCGAGCGGGTCCGTCAGGTCGACGTACGTGAACTCGTGGCCGGCGCTCGCGCGGCGCACGCGCTCGAACAGCCGGTAGGTGCCGCCATACATGTCGTCGCCGGCCACGATGTGCGAGCCGGCTGGCAGCAGTTCGAGCACGGCCGCGATGGCCGCGAGGCCGGACGCGAACGCGTAGGCGGCGCCGCCGCTTTCGATGTCGGCCACGCAGCGCTCCAGCGCCCAGCGCGTCGGGTTGTGCGAGCGGCCGTAGTCCAGGCCCTTGTGCACGCCCGGGCTTTCCTGGGCAAAGGTCGACGTCGCGTAAATGGGCGGCATCACGGCGCCCGTCGTGGGGTCGGGCGCCTGGCCGCCGTGGATGACGCGCGTGGCGATGTGGCGTTGATGGGTATCGTCTGAATGGCTCACGTGAGAGTCCTGCGCAGATGGTTGAGAAGGTCGAAGCGGGTGATGAGTCCGTAGAACCGGTCGCCGTCGACGATGACGGCCGTCAGGCCGCGGTCGAGGATGTCGCGCAGCTGTTGCATGCCGGCGCTTGGGGCCAGCGTTTGCAGGTCGGACGTCATCGTGCCGGAGACCGGCGCCTTGAAGTGTTCCCGGTCACCCGTCACGTGCAGCAGCAGGTCGGACTCGTCGATCAGGCCCACGAGCTTGCCCTTGTCGATGACGGGCATCTGCGCGAGGTCGGCGCTGCGCATGCGGTTGAAGGCGGTGAGCAGGGTGTCGGTCGGGGACACGGTGATGACTTCGCCGTCGTCGAAGCGGCGGCCGATCAGGTCGCGCAGGTCGCCCATGCGGGGGCGGTGCAGCAGGCCCTGGTCGACCATCCAGCCGTCGCTGTACACCTTGGTCAGATAGCGCGTGCCCGTGTCGCAGACGAAGGTCACGACGCGCTTGGGCGTCGTCTGCGCGCGGCAGTAACGCAGCGCGGCCGCGAGCAGGGTGCCCGTCGATGAACCGGCCAGGATGCCTTCCTGGCGCAGCAGTTCGCGCGCCGTGTTGAAGCTCTCCTCGTCGCTGATGGAGTAGGCCGTCTTCACGCGCGACATGTCGGCGATGGACGGGATGAAGTCTTCGCCGATGCCCTCGACGGCCCAGGAGCCGGAGACGTCGCTGACCTTGCCGGTCCTGATGTAGTCGGCCAGGATCGAGCCCTGCGGATCGGCCAGCACGAATTCCAGGTCCGGCTGCACGCGCGCGAAAAAGCGCGACAGGCCCGTCAACGTGCCGGACGAACCGACGCCCACGACGATCGCATCCAGCTCGTGGCGCATCTGGTCCCAGATCTCGGGCGCCGTGGTGGTTTCGTGCGCGGTCGGGTTGGCGGGATTGTTGAACTGGTCGGCGAACCAGGCGCCGGGGATCTCGCGCGCGAGCCGCGCCGCGTAATCCTGGTAGTACTCGGGGTGACCCTTGCCGACATCGGAGCGGGTCAGGTGGATCTCGGCGCCGAGGGCTTTCAGGTGCAGGATCTTTTCGGACGCCATCTTGTCGGGCACGACGAGCACGACGCGGTAGCCCTTGATCCGGGCGACAAGCGCGAGGCCGAGGCCCGTGTTGCCGGCCGTGGCC
>NZ_JBKYMO010000142.1:0-12281 GCF_047302915.1 Massilia sp. CT11-108
CCCGTGCTCGGCCTCGCCCTGGCGTGCGCGGCGAGCGCCCACGCGCTGTCGACCCGGGATGGCCCGATTGCCACCGCGACGGCCGGCCTGACGCGGTCCGCGGTTGCGGATTTCTCCAGCTGCAAGAAACCGCAATACCCGCAGGCCGACATCGCGGCGGGCCACGAGGGTACGGTCACGGTGAGCTTCCGCGTGAACGCGTCCGGCTTCGTCACGGACTCGACCATCCTGCGCTCCAGCGGCTACGCCAGCATGGACGAGGCGGCCCGCGACGCCCTGCACCGCTGCCGGTTCGCACCGGCACTACGCAACGGCCAGCCAGTGTCTTCCTGGCAACCGGTCCAGTACGTGTGGGAGCTGCGCTGAAGGACGGAGATGACGGGCGGCCCCCCAGTGCCGCCCGGAAGGACATCACACGCTGGAGACGTCCAGCTCGGCCGACGTCGCGGCCACGACTTCATCCTTGGTGACGCCCGGCGCCAGCTCGACGAGCTTCAGGCCGGTGTCGGTGACGTCGATGACGCCCAGGTCGGTGATGATGCGGTCGACGACGCCGACACCCGTCAGCGGCAGATCGCACTTCTTGAGGATCTTGTGGCTCGTCGAGCCATCCTTGGCCGTCGCCACATGTTCCATCACGACGACGACACGCTTGACGCCGGCCACGAGGTCCATCGCGCCGCCCATGCCCTTGACCATCTTGCCCGGGATCATCCAGTTGGCGAGGTCGCCCTTTTCCGATACCTGCATTGCGCCGAGGATCGCCAGGTTGATCTTGCCGCCGCGGATCATGCCGAACGAATCGGCCGAGCTGAAATAGGCGGCGCCCGGCAGCGCGGTGACGGTCTGCTTGCCGGCGTTGATCAGGTCGGCGTCCACTTCGGCGTCGGTCGGGAACGGGCCGATGCCCAGCAAGCCGTTTTCCGACTGCAGGAACACTTCGATATCGTTCGGGACGTAGTTGGCCACCAGCGTGGGCAGGCCGATGCCCAGGTTCACGTAAAAACCGTCCTGCAGTTCCTTGGCCGCGCGCGCGGCCATTTCATCACGAGTCCATGCCATGTCTGTCTCCCCTGGTCTTATGCTTGACGCACGGTGCGCTGTTCGATGCGCTTTTCCGGTGTCGGGTTGTGAACGATGCGGTGCACGAAGATGCTCGGGGTATGCACCTGGTCCGGATCGATCTCGCCGATCTCGACCAGCTGCTCGACTTCCACGATGCAGACCTTGCCTGCGGTGGCCACGTTCGGATTGAAGTTGCGTGCCGTCTTGCGGAACACGAGGTTGCCGGCGCGGTCGGCCTTCCAGGCTTTCACGAGCGAGACATCCGGAACGAGCGAGCGTTCCATCACGTACATCTCGCCGTCGAATTCGCGGGTTTCCTTGCCTTCCGCGACGATGGTGCCGTAGCCGGTCTTGGTGAAGAAGGCGGGGATGCCGGCGCCGCCGGCGCGCAGCTTCTCGGCCAGCGTGCCCTGCGGCGTGAATTCCAGTTCCAGTTCGCCGGCCAGGTACTGGCGCGCGAATTCCTTGTTTTCGCCCACGTAGGACGAGATCATCTTCCTGATCTGGCGCGTGGTGAGCAGCTGGCCCAGGCCGAAGTCGTCGACGCCGGCGTTGTTCGAGATGGCCGTCAGGCCCTTGACGCCGGAATCGCGCAGCGCGGCGATGAGCGCCTCGGGAATACCACACAGGCCGAAACCGCCCACGGCGATCGTCTGGCCGTCCGCAACCACCCCTTCGAGCGCCGAGCGCGCATCAGGATACACTTTGTTCATACCCGTCCCTTTAATAATGAGGTTCTGTACAGCAGAGTAGAATTGCAGAATAAAATAGCGCCCTGCTAAGCACAATACCGTAGAAATACCGGCAAGGCCCTCCTGCGGCGACTACCATCAAATGAACGCATCATACGCCATCGATTACGAGATGATTTTCCAGCACGCGCCCGTCGGCATGTGCATTTCGGTGAACCGCGTGATCCAGTCGTGCAACCACGCCCTGGCGGCCATGTTCGGCTACCAGCGGACACAGCTCGACGGCCAGTCGTTCTCGGTACTCTACCCGACCATGGACGAGTTCCTGCGCACGGGCGACCGCATCATTCCGATCATGAACGCGAAGGGCCGCTACTCGGACGAGCGCATCATGCGGCGAGGAAATGGGGAATTGTTCTGGTGCCACGTGACGGGCCGCGCGCTCGACCCGGCCGAGCCGCTGGGCGCCGGCGTCTGGACGTTCGAAGACGTCAGCGAGAAGCGCCCCGTGACGGCCGAGCTGACCCCGCGCGAACGCGAGATCGCGGCGCTGCTCGTCGAAGGCAAGACGAGCAAGGTGATCGCGCGCGAGACGGACTTGTCGCCGCGCACGGTGGAGATGCACCGTGCCAAGCTCATGCGCAAGTTCTCGGCGTCGACGTCGTCGGAACTCGTGCACAAGCTGGTCGGGATGTCGCGCTGACTCGTGATTGATGCCCCCGGCATCAATCACCCCTCCGGCAGCAGCTCCCGCACCCGCGCCGGCAACGGCACCGACTTCTCTGCCGCGAAATCGATCCAGACGACCTTGCCGCCGCCCTCCGCGGCCACGACGTCGGCATTGCCGTCCGCATCGACCATGCGGATCTCGTGGGTCACCTCGAAACTGGACCGGCCCGCCGGACCGGCGAACGTGCGGATCTCGATCTCGCCCGGATACTTCAGCTGCCTGATGAAGTTGCAGTAGGCCGTGACGATCACCGGGCCTTCGCCCTTGATCTCGAGGTCGCCCGCCGCCTGTTCGAGGAAGGCGATGCGCCCGCTCTCCATGTACCGGAAATACACCGTGTTGTTCACGTGGCCGAATGCATCCATGTCGCCCCAGCGGATCGCCTGGCGCATGGTGTGAACCTGTTTCTTGTTGCTCATCGTTGCTCTACGTCGTTGCCAAAAGCCGGCATGATACGGCCTCAGGTGCCGGAAAGGCAGCCCTCGTCGTAGAGGATGGACTCCACGATCCGGCAAAAATTCCCCGGATCTTCGAGCATCATCATGTGCCCCGTCTTCGGCTGCACGCAGACGCGGCGCGCCTGCGACAATACCCAGTCGGGCACGTCCCATCCCGCGCTGGACTGTTCACCGCCGACGAGGTACAGCGGCGTCGCGCGCGCCAGCACGCGGCCGACACAGCCCAGGTAGTCCGGTGCGCCGGTCGTGTCGAGCACCGATTGCGCCATCTGTTGCACGGCCGTGTACGGCTGGTTCGCAAGGATGTCCTGCGCCCACGCGACGCGCTCGTCGCTCGCCTCGATGCCGCTCTTTTCCAGCCACGCGGCCGGCGCCGCTTCCATCGCGCCGTATTCCGCGGCCCACTCGGCGTCGGGCAAGGCGGCGATGCGGCCCGTCCAGAACGCGTCCTTCAACGTGAAATTGCCCTCGACATTGATGACGCCGCGCACGAGTTCCGGCACGAGGTCGGCCAGCAGCATCGCGGCGATGCCACCCACGCTGTGGCCCAGCACCCAGGCGGGACCGCCGATCTCGTCGTGCAGGAAGCGGGCCAGCATGGCGGCCTGGTCGGCCAGGGTGATGTGGGCGTCTTCGCCGCGGCGCTGGCCGTAGCCGATCAGGTCGGGCGTGAAGAGGTCGACGCCAGGCAGGTAGCGCCGTGGCTCGAAGTAATCCAGCGAACCCAGCAGGCCGTGGATCAAGAGGAGCCGCGGGCGAGACGCCGTCATTGCGCCGTCATGCCGTCGTCGGCCGTGATGATGGCGCCGTTGATGAAATGGGCTTCCTCCGCGGCGAGCAGCAACAGCAGGCCGTCGAGGTCTTCCGGCTTGCCCGTGCGGCGGCGCGGCAGCATCTCGATCAGCTTCCTGCCCTGCTCCGTGTCGAAGTAATCCTCGTTCATCTCGGTGGCGATATAGCCCGGGCAGATGGCGTTCACGTTGATGCCGTAGCGGCCCCACTCGACGGCCATCGCCTTCGTCATCTGCACGACGCCGGCCTTGCTCATGCAGTACACGCCGATCTGCGGCAGCACGCGCAGGCCCGCGACGGACGCGATGTTGACGATGCGATGCTGCTTCTTCGGATCGCCCTTCGCGCGCTGGATCATCCGCTTCGCGGTCTGCTGGGCCATGAAGAACGCGCCACGCAGATTCGTGTCCATGACGTAGCCGTAGTCTTCCTCGCTCACGTCGAGCAGGCGCTGCGTCGTCGACACGCCCGAGTTGTTGACGAGGATGTCGATCGGACCCGCTTCCGTCTCGGCGTGGGCGATCGCGGCCTTGATGCTGGCGAGGTCCGTCACGTCCAGCGCCACGACGTGCGCCGCACCGCCGTCCGCTTCGATCTCGGCTCGCAATTCCTTCAGGCGTTCGATGCGGCGCGATGCGAGCACGACCTGGGCCCCGGCACCGGCCAGCGCCTTGGCGAACCGCGCACCCAACCCGCTGGATGCACCCGTGACCATCGCGATCTTTCCTTCGAAATTGACTTCAATCCCCACGTTACGCCCCCTGTCTCCGAACTTTGTCTGTTGCGAAGTCATAATGATTACACACTTCACCTATTTCGCACTGATTAGATTGCCGCGTCTAATAGTTGCCCTACAATGGCGCTCGGCGTTGCCAACGAGCGCAAAAAAGTGCACACTCGTGCTTAAATTTTTATAACTCCCATAAGACATGACTCAGACCAACTCCCTCCTCGAAGAATACGGCCCGCGCGAAGCAATGGAATACGACGTGGTCATCGTCGGCGGCGGCCCCGCAGGCCTGTCGGCCGCGATCCGCCTGAAGCAATTGGCGGCGGAAAAGGGCCAGGACGTGTCGGTCTGCGTGCTGGAAAAAGGCGGCGAGCTGGGCGCGCACATCCTGTCGGGCGCCGTGATGGATCCGCGCGCACTGGACGAACTGTTCCCGAACTGGAAGGAATTGGGCGCACCGCTGAACACGCCCGTGACGGAAGACCGCATGCTGTTCCTCTCCGAGACGAAGGCTTACCAGACGCCGTCGTTCATGATGCCGAAGATGTTGACGAATCACGGCAACTACGTGATCTCGCTGGCCAACGTCGTGCGCTGGCTGGGCCAGCAGGCGGAAGCGCTGGGCGTCGAGATCTTCCCGGGTTTCCCGGCCGCCGAAATCCTGTACAACGACGACGGCTCGGTGCAGGGCGTCGCGACGGGCAACATGGGCGTCAACCGCCACGGCCAGCCGACCGACGCGTTCCAGCTGGGGATGGAACTGCACGCGAAATACACGCTGTTCGCCGAGGGCTCGCGCGGCCACCTCGGCAAGCAGCTGATGGCGAAGTACGACCTGAACAAGGGCAAGGATCCGCAAACCTACGGCATCGGCATCAAGGAGCTGTGGGAAATCGATCCTGCCAAGCACCAGCCGGGCCTCGTGGTCCACACGGCCGGCTGGCCGCTGGACAACGACACGTATGGCGGCTCGTTCCTGTACCACCTGGAAAACAACCAGGTCGCCGTCGGCTTCATCGTCGGCCTGTCGTACCAGAACCCGTACCTGTCGCCGTACGAGGAATTCCAGCGCTATAAAACGCACCCGGCGATCCGCCATTTCTTCGAAGGCGGCAAGCGCATCTCGTATGGCGCGCGCGCGATCACGGCGGGCGGCCTGCAGTCGCTGCCGAAGACGGTGTTCCCGGGCGGCGCGCTGATCGGCTGCGACGCGGGCTTCCTCAACACGAGCCGCATCAAGGGTAGCCACGCCGCCATCAAGACGGGCATGCTCGCGGCCGACGCCGCCTACGCCGCACTGGGCGCGGGCCGCCAGCACGACGAGCTGCTGAGCTATCCGGTCGCGTTCGAACAATCGTGGCTGCACGAGGAACTGCACGTCGCGCGCAACTTCAAGCCGTGGATGAGCAAGGGCCTCGTCGTCGGTACGATCATGACCGGCATCGACCAGATCCTGTTCAAGGGCAAGGCGCCGTGGACGCTGCATCACAACCATGCGGACCACGAATGCCTGCGCCCGGCGTCCGACTTCAAGCCCATCGCGTATCCGAAGCCAGACGGCAAGCTGACCTTCGACCGCCTGTCGTCCGTGTTCATCTCGAACACGAACCACGCGGAAGACCAGCCCGTGCACCTCACGCTGAAGAACCCGAACGTGCCGGTCGAGATCAACCTGGCCAGGTTCGCGGGTCCGGAACAGAGATACTGCCCGGCCGGCGTGTACGAATTCGTGAAGACGGACGAAGGCAAGGATCGCCTGCAGATCAACGCGCAGAACTGCGTACACTGCAAGACCTGCGACATCAAGGACCCGACGCAGAACATCGTGTGGGTCACGCCGGAAGGCGGCGGCGGGCCGAACTATCCGAACATGTAACGAACAAACGGCGCCGCGGCGCCGTTTCTACTTGTGCGCGCGGTTGAAATTACGCTCCGCGCGCCGCTGCACGGCTTCGAAAAATAAACTCAGCAGCCAGTACACGACGGCCGCCGCCACGTACAGCGGCAACGGCCGGAACGTCACCGAGATCAGTTCCTTCGTCACGAACGGGCGCGGCCTCGCGCAACAGGTCGAACAGTTCGGTCACGGAGCGCGGGTCGCGTCGACGCCGAACCACTTGAGCGACGCCTGCTTCAGGCTGCCGTCGGCGCGCGCGTCATCGAGGGCCTTGTCGACGGCCGCATGGAATGCCGGATTGCCCTTGCGGAGCGCGATGCCCATGCGCTCGACGTCGCCCACGCGCGCGCCGGCGCGGATGGGCAATTGCGAATTCTTGAGCAGGTAGGCCACCATCAGGCTGTCGTTGAGGGCCGCGTCGATGCGGCCGAACGCGAGGTCCTGCAGGTTTTCCGGCGCGGCCGGGTAACTCTTGACCTCGATGCCGGACACGGCGCGCACCTGCTGCTCGAACACGCTGCCCTGCCCCACGCCGACCTTGCGTCCCTTCAGGTCGGCAAGGCTCCGATACGTCGTGTTCTCGTTGCGGCGCACGATCAGTTGCGGCGCCGAATACGTGTAAGGCCGGGAGAAATCGAACGCCTGCTGGCGCCGCGGCGTGATGCCGACCTGGCTGACGATCATGTCGTATTTGCCCGCACCCAGGCCCGCGAGGATGGCGGCCCACTCCGTCGTGACGAATTCCGGTTTCACGCCCAGTCTGGCGCAAACGATCTTCGCGACGTCGACGTCGTAGCCGGCCAGTTGGCCCGTCTTCGGATCCTTGAAATTGAACGGAGGATAGGTGCCTTCCAGCGCGATGCGCAAGGTGCCGCGCGTCTTGACGGTGTCGAGCAAGTCAGCCGCGCGGGCCGGCAGCGCGGCGGCCGCGAGAACCATGGACAACAGCAGCGCGCGCCGCGTGGCAGTCGGAAATCGGGTGGGCATCGGCTCAGCTCATCGTACGAGACAGCGCTGATTTAACACCGAATCTTGACTACGCGCAAAGGAAATATTGTCGTAAATATATGCTAAAACTGTCGCCGGCCGTGCCTGCCGAAGTTGTGGCCCGTGACGATCAGCGAGCTCTCGACCAGCGTCGACAGGCCCAGCAGCAATTGCACGAGCTTGTCGTCCGGCAGCACCCAGATGGACCCGGCCGGCTGCTCGGCCCCGGTCGCGGCCATGATCAGGGGGGCGATCCAGCTGGCGTCCGGCTCGACGTCGAGGATGACGGCATCCGCCGCCGTCTGCATGTAGACGTCGCCGCCGGGCGCGAGACGGAAGCGCACGCCGACGCCCGTCTCCTGCGGCTTGACGAGCTCCTGCATCGTGCGATTGTGCTCCTCGATCCACAGTTCGACGTCCTGCGGGGTTTCCAGCGACGTCCACGGGACGGGGCGGAAACGGGGACGTTCAGTGTCGTTGGTGTCAGGCGTCATATGGCAATCGATCAGGCTTGAGGACGGCGCGTATGCTACGGCATTTCGCGGAGCGTCACCAGCTTTACTGCGACGGCATCGCCCTCGATGACCAGCTCGGCGGCCGCGATCGGCAGGCTGAAACGGCGCCGCCCGGCGCTGCCCGGGTTCACGTACAGCACGCCGTCGCGCTCGCTGCATGCGGGCTTGTGCGAGTGGCCGGACACGACGACCCGCACGCCGGCCGCGCGCGGATCGATGTCGAGCGCCTTCAGGTCGTGGATCGCGTACAGCGCCACCGTCCCGAAGTCGACGCGGGCCGTCGCCGGAATCGCGCGCGCCCACGGCGCGGTGTCGTTGTTGCCGCGAACCACCGTCAGCGGCGCAATGGCCGCCAGGCGCACAAGGATCTCCGGGTTGCCGATGTCGCCGCCGTGGACGATATGGTCGGACCCGGCGAGAAAATCGAGCGCCTCGGGCCGCAGCAGGCCGTGCGTGTCGGAAATCAGGCCGACCCGCATCGGTTCAGTGGGGATGGTGGCGGCTCATCTTGATCGCCGTGTAGATCGAATACAGGGCCGCGAGGCCGACGACGACATACACGACACGGCTGGCCGGGCTGCCCGGACCGAACAGCGTGGCGACGACGTCGACGTCGAACAGGCCCACCGTCGCCCAGTTCAGGCCGCCGATGATCAGGAGCGCCATTGCGGCGTAGTCGATCCCGGACATCGCGGTCGTGCCTTCGCGCACGGCAGCGCGTCGTTCGGGCAGGTGCCGGCGTTCCATTGTCGGTGCGTTCATGGTTGCCATCATGTCCTCCTTGCGGAAAGGTTGGTACAACCACGATAGCAAAAACGCGCGAACGCGTGCGCCGCCTATCCGTTCGGGAATCCGGCGGCGGCGCGCCCCGCTCAGCCTTTCCAGGTACGGTTGAGGCCCGTGTCCGTGTGGATCCAGCCGCCTTTCGGGCCGGAGCGGTAGTAGAAGCCGACGCCGCCCTTGCGGAAGCTCTTCACGAGCCCGCCCAGCACTTCCTCGGTGAGGCCGGCGATGCGTACGTCCGCCGCCTTGCCCGACATGTGCAGCGACTGGCGCGCGGCCGGCACGCCCTGTTCGATCAGGCGGTTGTTGGACGCGGGGGTGCGGTAGCCGGACAGGATCTCCAGCGGCCGTTCGAGGCCATAGCGCGCAACGAACGCCTGGGACGCCCACAGCGTCTCGATCAGCTTCGGGTCGATGGCGATCGACGCCTTGCCGTTCACGTCGCGCAGCAGATGGCACAGTTCCTGGTAGGCGGAATCGATCACCTCGCCGTCCTTCCAGTACAGGACATTGGCGCGTTCGCCGCTTTGCGGACGGATCACGGACAACGTGCGCGGCTTGACCCAGAAGTCGATGTCGACGACCTGGGCATCGAACAGATCGGGAGGTGGTTCCAGCTCCGTACTCGGGGCGTCGGTCTGGGAACGGGCTGCCTGCGCATCGACCAGCGGGACGGCGACGAGTCCCAGCGCGGTCAGGCGCAAGCCGTGGTGAAGAAAATCTCTACGGGAAGCCATAACGAACTCATCATTGAAACCCGACTACTATAGCGCAAGCGCCAACAGGAAAGAAGATGAGTTCACGTTGCGTAATGTTACACAGTGATCAAAGCGTGACGCGGCTCATTGGCTGCAATTGCAAAATCTCTTGCGTGCCGGCACCGTTTCAGCATCGAGCTGCTTCCACAGGAAGTCGCATTCGAGGCCGAAACAGGCCTTGTCCTTGCCCGCGTTGACATAGCCCTGGCGCTCGAAGAAACCGCTGGCCGACTCCGGGCTCTGCATGTGCACCTTGCTGATGTTCCACGCGCGCGCCTGCGTTTCCAGCGCCCGCAGCAGCGCGCGCCCGACGCCCTGGCGCAACAGATCCGGGCGGACATAACACAGGGGCACCTTGCCAGCCTGGTTCAGGAGTGCGAAGCCAACCACGTCCCCATCACGCTCCGCCACGACGGCGAAGTTGCTGGGCGACGACAGCCAGCCCAGCACGTTCTGGGTCGTCTTGTTGCCGAGCCAGGCTTGCAGGATGTCGGGACGGCCGCCGTGGTCGGGCACGCAGCCCTCTTCGATCGAATGGCGCAGCAGGCGGCATGCGGCCGGCGCGTCATTCGGTGTTGCCTGGCGAATTTCGATACCCATTGTTTTCAGCATCAAACCTGGAAAAAACGATGTTTCAGCGAAGGCCGGACTATACCCCAAACGCGACGCGGCTGCTTTGAAGCGGTCCGTAGCGTATGCATGCCACATACGCCGTCTAAGCATATGATAAAAATGTTCTTTTGTTTTGCTATTTTTTAACGGATCATCGACCACCCCTAGAGAGTCTTTACAAGGAAAAACAATATGGCGATCCCATCCGTTTCCTCGCTGCGCCGCGCACTGCTGGCGCTGGCGCTCGGCAGTGCCGTGGTTCCGTTTGCCGCACAGGCCGCCGGCGTGGAACTGCTGAACGTGTCCTACGACGTGGCACGCGAGCTGTACAAGGACATCAACCCGGCCTTCGTCGCCGAATGGAAGAAGTCGACGGGCGAAACCGTCACGATCAAGCAATCGCATGGCGGCTCCAGCAAGCAGGCCCGCGCCGTCGCCGACGGTCTCGAAGCGTCCGTCGTGACGATGAACCAGGCCAACGACATCGACATGCTGGCCGACCGCGGCCTCGTCGCGAAGGACTGGGCCAGGAAATTCCCGGACAATGCGGCGCCCTATTACTCGACCATGGTGTTCCTGGTCCGCAAGGGCAATCCGAAAGGCATCAAGGACTGGGCCGACCTCGCCAAGCCGGACGTGAAAGTCGTCATCCCGAATCCTAAGACCGCCGGCAACGGCCGCTATACCTACCTGGCGGCCTGGGGCTCGGTGATCAAGAAAGGCGGCAACGAAGCGCAGGCGCGCGACCTCGTCGGCAAGATCTTCAAGAACGTGCCCGTGCTGGACGCCGGCGGCCGCGCCGCCACGACCACCTTCACGCAGCGCCAGATCGGCGACGCCCTCGTTACCTTCGAGAACGAAGTGAACCTCGTGCGCGCCGAGTTCGGCAACGACTTCGAAGTCGTGTACCCGTCCATCTCCGTGCTGGCCGAGTCGCCGGTGGCCGTCGTGGACAAGGTCGTCGACCGCAAGGGCATCCGCAAGCAGGCGACGGGCTACCTCAACTTCCTGTACTCGGAAACGGGCCAGGCGATCGGCGCCAAGCACTATATGCGCGTGCGCAACGAAAAAGTCATGAAGCAGTTCGCCGCGAACTACAAGCCGATCAAGCTGTTCACGGTGGATGATGTATTCGGTGGATGGCGTGCCGCGCAGAAACGTCACTTCGACGATGGTGGAGAATTCGATAAGATTTACACCTCGAAATAAGACATTTCACAAAAATCTGTTCAAAAAGAAGGCCCTGCGGAAACGCGGGGCTTTTTTTCTTGTAGAATCTTGCCGTTGGACTCGATATTTCACTGACGGACATAGACATGTGTCAATCTTTGGTGCTATCGTTCAATTTTGTTGCTGCATAGCATGTCGCTATCTGCCAACCCGACGTTTTGATGCTCCGCCGCCGTCCGGCGCCCGACCATTAACCGTACCCAGACAACCATCCATGATCAAAAAATTCCTCGCTGCCGTAGTGATGACGATCTCCAGTGCAGCGGCCTTCGCCGTGCCGTTCGGATCGCAATCGGTGCTGGTGGTCGAAGACGACACCGGCAAGGTGCTGTTCGAAAAGAACGCCAGCACCGTCGCGCCGATCGCTTCGCTGACCAAGCTCATGACCGCCATGGTCGTGCTCGATGCCCACCAGGACATGAACGAGCCGATCGAGATCGAAAAACAGGACGTCGACATGCTGAAGCACAGCTCGTCGCGCGTGCCCGTCGGCGCCACCATTCCGCGCCGTGACGTGCTGCAGCTGGCCCTGATGTCGTCGGACAACCGCGCCGCCGCCGCGCTGGCCCGCACGTACCCGGGCGGCATCGACGCCTTCCGCGCCGCCGTCAAGCGCAAGATCGCCGCGCTGGGCATGACCCAGACGGTCATCGAGGAACCGACGGGCCTCTCGCCGAACAACCGCTCGACCGCCGCCGACCTCGTCAAGATGGCGACCGCGGCATCGAACTATGCGGAGATCACCCGCATCACGACGTCGTCGAAGGACCTGATCAACATCAAGGGCCGCGACGTCGAATACCACAATACCAACCGCCTCGTTGGCGCCAAGGGCTGGGACATCGGCCTGTCGAAGACGGGCTACACGCAGGAAGCGGGCCGCTGCCTGATCATGCGCGTGAAGGCGGCCGGCAAGAACGCGACGATGGTGCTGCTGAACGCGGGCGCCTCGTCCGTCCGCATCCTGGACGCCCTGAACATCCGCCGCCACGTGCTTGTGGCTGCGGCGCGTGGTGCCGCCCGCGGTTGCAC
>NZ_JBKYMO010000143.1:0-12258 GCF_047302915.1 Massilia sp. CT11-108
GCGCAACTGCGCGCCGCGGGCGTGCCGCTGGCCGTCGCCACCGACTGCAACCCGGGCACGTCGCCGATGACGTCGCTGCTGCTCGCGCTGAACATGGCGTGCACGCTGTGGCGCCTGACGCCGCTGGAAGCCTTGCGCGGCGTGACCGTCAACGCGGCGCGCGCGCTGGGCCTGCTTGAGACCGGCACCCTGGCGCCGGGCCAGCGGGCCGACTTCGCGTTGTGGGACATCGCCCGGCCGGCCGACCTGGCATATGCGATTGGCGCGAATCCGTGCCGGGGCGTCGTCCGTGCCGGCGTGTGGCGCGATCGGGTATCCTGACGTCTCATCCACAACGCCACCGGAAACCGCATGCTGAGATTTGCCATGCTGGTGCTCGCCTGCGCCGGCATCCTGTCGTCCGCCCACGCGGAGGAACCCCTGCGCGTGGGCTCCAAGCGTTTCACCGAGTCGTACATCCTGGGCGAGATCCTCACCCAGACCGCGGCGCGCGTCGGGCCGGCCGAACACAAGCAAGGCCTGGGCAATACGGCCATCGTGCTGGGCGCGCTGCGCTCGGGTGCCATCGACGTCTATCCGGAATACCTGGGCACCATCGACCTGGAAATCCTCAAGAATGCGCAGCCGACGTCGCTCGACGCGATGCGCGCGGCGCTGCGCCCGCTGGGCCTCGGTGTCGCGGTGCCGCTGGGCTTTTCCAACGGCTACGCGCTGGCGGTGCGTGGTGATGCCAGTGTGCGCCGCCTGTCCGACCTGGCGGCGCATCCAGAAATAAAAATCGGGCTGTCGCATGAATTCCTGGGCCGCGCGGACGGCTGGCCGGGCCTCGCGCGGCGCTACGGCCTCGCGCAGCAACCGCGCGGCTTGGACCACGGCATCGCGTACGAGGCGCTGGCGCAGCGCCAGGTCGACGCCATCGACATCTATTCGACGGACGCCAAGATCCGCCAGTACGGCTTGCGCGTGCTGGACGACGACAAGCAATATTTCCCGCGCTATGACGCCGTGCTGCTGTACCGGCTCGACGTGCCGCAGCGGTTTCCGCAAGCGTGGCGTGCCATCGAGAAATTGGAAGGCACGATCAAGGCGGACGACATGATCGCGATGAACGCGGCGGCCGAACTGGATGGGCAGCCGTTTTCGGCGGTCGCACGCGCGTGGTTGTCCCATGACACTCAGGCAACGGTCCGCGATGGCCTATTCACCAAAACGTTCGGCAACGGCTTCATGAACCTTGCACGCCAGCACCTGCTGCTGGTCGTGCTGGCCGCCCTGCTCGGCAGCGCCGCCGGCATTCCGCTCGGCATCGTGGCCGCGCTCGTGCCGCGCCTGCGCCAGGCCGTGCTGGCCGTGGCGGGCGTCCTGCAGACCGTGCCGTCGCTGGCGCTGCTCGCGATCCTGATCCCGTTGCTCGGCCGCATCGGCACCGTTCCCGCGCTCGTCGCCCTGTGCGCGTATGCGCTGCTGCCCATCGTGCGCAATACATGCACGGGGCTGCTGCAGGTGCCGTCCGGCCTGCGCACGGCGGCGCTGGCGCTGGGGCTGACACGGCGGCAATCGCTGGTCGAGGTCGAGTTGCCGCTGGCCATGCCGACGATCCTCGCCGGCGTGAAAACGGCGGCCGTGATGAGCGTTGGCACGGCCACCATCGCCGCCTTCATCGGCGCCGGCGGCTTCGGCGAACGCATCACCACGGGCCTCGCGCTGAACGACAACGACATGCTGCTGGCGGGTGCGATCCCGGCCGCGTTGCTGGCCTTGCTGACCCAGGCAGTATTCGAACTGTGCGAGCGTCTTCTGGCGCAGCGCCGGCGCTACAGCGATTGAAGCTTGGAACGGGTCGTGGAGATCGCGCGGTGCAGGATGCGTTCCGCGTGGAAGTCGTTTTCGCGCTGGACGGCAATGGCGTGCAGGCTGCGGGTATAGGTGTCTATCCGGGAGCGGAGCCAAACCCGGTAGACCCATCGGGTGATCGTTTTCATGTCCATGTCCTCGTGAATGATCACATTGTCCCGCTCGACGCGTTCTTGCATTTGTGATCACTCAATCGAGTCCGGCCCACAAACCCCAGCTTTCTGTTACCGAGGTAAGCATTTGTAAGGAACCTGCACACACCGCGGTCGGGAGACTATATTGAAGCCACTGGATTCAAGTCTCCCCTCCCCATCGACGAATGGGTTCACCCGCGGCGCTGCGAACAGCCCGCGGGTTTTTTCTTGCCTGAATCAGCCTTGGGCCAGCGCTTCCAGCGGCGCGCCCGTGACGCGGCAGATGCGCCAGTCCGGCATGACCTCGGCGCCCATCGATTGATAGAAATTGATTGCCGGCGTGTTCCAGTCCAGTACGGACCATTCGAAGCGGCCGCAGCCGCGATCGACGGCCAGGCGCGCGAGATGCTTCAGCATGCGGCTGCCATAACCCTTGCCGCGATGCGATTGGCGCACGTACAGATCTTCCAGATACAGCCCACGCTTGGTGAGGAACGTCGAGAAATTGTGGAAGAACAGGGCAAACGTGACGACTTCGCCATCCGCTTCGCCGACGATGGCTTCGCAGGCCGGCTGCGGGCCGAACAGGCCTTCGTGCAATTTCTCTTCCGTCGCCACGACAAGGTGCTCGAGCTTTTCGAACACGGCCAGCTCGACGATCATCGATTGGATGTGGGGGACGTCGGCCGGCGTGGCGGGGCGGATCGCGAAGGTGGTATCAAGAGTCATGGCGTCGTTTCGATGCAATCGTTGAGGTTGACGGAAGCGGCTGGCCTGGCCGCAGGGGAACGTAATGCCCAGGCGACACTGCCCAGGCACACGGCCATGCCCAGCCATTCGGTCAGGCCGGGGCGGTAGTGTTCGAGCCTGATCGACAGCAGCACGGAGATCACGGGCGTGATCACGCCGATGTACACGGCCTTGTTCGAGCCGATGCGGTTGATCAGCGTGAAGTAGCAGATGAAGGCGACGACCGAGCCGAAGATGGACAGGTGCAGCAGGCCCAGCACGTAGCTGGCCGTGCGCGGGATGATGAAGGCCTGGCCGGTCGCCAGGCACCACGCGGCAACCATGCACGTGCCCCAGAACATCGACCAGCCCGTCGTCAGCACCAGGTTGTTCGATTCCTCGCGCACCTTGCCGACGACGATGCTGCCCGCCGAGCTGGCGATCGACGCGGCGATGCCGAGCACGAGGCCGAGGGTGAAATGGCCTTGGCCGCCCTGGCCCAGGTGGCGCAGCTCGGTGCCGATCGCATGCCAGAACAGCAGCGTGACGCCGGCGATGGCCGCGGCGCCGGCGCCCCACGTGCGGCGCGGGATCGGCGTGCCGAACGCGATGCGGGCACAGATCGGCGTCCAGAACACCATCAGCGCGAACAGCACGGCGACGAGCGCCGACACGACATATTGTTCGGCGTTGTACGTGCAGACGTACGACACGCAGAACGTAAAGAATCCTTGCAGCAGGGTCCAGCGCTGGACGCGCCAGGGCAGCCGCAGCTTGTCGCCGCGCATCAGACAGTAGGCGAACAGCGTCAGCGACGCGAGCGCGAACCGGTAGACGACCGACACCGCGGGCGGGACTTCACCCAGCTCGAGCGTGATCGCGAAGAAAGTCGATCCCCAGATCAGGGACGCAATGGTGAAGAGGACATAGGAGGGCATCGCGAAAGTATATCGCGATCCCTCTACCGTCGTGGCCGGTGGTAAATGTCAGTGCGTCACGCGCGTCGTGTACCCGTTGCTGAGCAGACGTACGCGTTCTCCCGGCCGGAACATCTCGTCGGCCGCCTGCGTGATGGAACGCAGTTCGCCGTTGTCGAGCTTGACGGTGATTTCGAAACCGGGCCGGTTGTTGGCCTGGTTCTCGACGCGGTTGCCGATGATGCCGCCCGCGACGGCGCCCAGGATGCCGACCGCGGCCGAGCCGTTGCCGCCGCCGACCTGCGAACCGCCCAGACCGCCCAGTGCGGCGCCCGCCATCGTGCCGACGCCGGATTCCGGATTCGCGATCGTCACGTTGCGGACGGATTCCACGGTGCCCATGCGCACCGATTGTTCATTCATCGTCTGGTAGCTGCTGTAGACGCTGCCCGAATTCGACGGGCCCGCGCACGCGGCGAGCAGGGCGGTCAGCGGGACGAGGGCGAGGATGGCGATGCGTTTCATATTCACTCCAATAATTAATATGCGACATGGAGGCGACGATACAAAAAACCAAGCACGAACAGCGGACCGATCAGCAGGAAGCGCACGTCGTCGAAGAACGACGGTTTCTTGCCTTCGATCTTGTGCCCGATGAATTGGCCGATCCACGCGACGACGAAGATCGCGATCGACAGCGGCAGCACGGTGAACGGCGGCATCAGCGCGAGCAGCGCCAGCATCACGGCGCTCATCAACAGCATGCCGAATGCGAACGGCGGCGACAGCCGGAAGTAATACACGAGTGCCGCAAGCACCGCCACGACGGCGACGGCCGGGTGGATGCTCCACAGGATGCCCAGCAGGGTGAACACGATCACGGGCACGCACACAATATGGATCAGCTCGTTGGTCGGATTGCGGTGGCTGTCGCTGTACTGGTCGAGCAGCACGTCGATGGTCCGGGGCATCGTGGTCTCCTGTCCTGTGGTGCTTTCGATTCTACACCCGTGATTACGCCGCGGCCGGGACAGGCGCAGAGGTCGCAGCAAATGAGCGTGGCAACGCGCCCATGTGCATGTACGGATTCGCGGCGAACAGCTCGGCCACCCATTCGACGAACACGCGCACCTTCGCGGACAGGTGGCGGTTCTGCGGATACACGACGTGGATCGGCAGCGGATCGCTGCGCCAGTCCGCCAGCACCTGCACCATGCGCCCCGTCGCCACGTGCTTGTCGAGCAGGTAGTCCGTCATCTGGATGACGCCGAGGCCCGCCAGTCCCGCTTCCACGTACGCGTTGGAATCGTTCAGCGCGATCACGCCGCGCATGGGCACCTCGATCCGTTCGTCGCCGCGGTTGAAATCCCAGTCGAAGATCTTGCCCGTCTTGGCCGAGAAATAATTCACGCAGCGGTGGCGCTCGAGGTCGCGCGGATGCTGGGGCATGCCGTGGCGCGCGATGTACGCGGGCGACGCCGCCGTCAGGAAGTTGACGACGCCCACGCGCCGCGCGATCAGGCTCGTGTCGCCCAGGGTGCCACCGCGCACGGCGCAGTCGACGCCTTCTTCGACCAGGTCCACCGGACGGTCGGAACTGCCCAGTTCCAGCATGATGTCGGGATAGCGCTCGAAGAAGTCGGGCAGGGCGGGCACGAGGATCTCGCTCGACAGCCCCGTCGGGGTATCGACCCGCAGCCGCCCGCTGGGCGACAGGCGCGTGCGCGACAGCGATTCCTCGGCGTCGCGCACGTCGGACAGGATGCGCAGGCAGCGCTCGTAATACGCGGCACCGTCCGTCGTCACCGTCACCTGGCGCGTGGTCCGGTGCAGCAGCTTGGCCGACAGCGCCGCCTCGAGCGCCTGCACGAGCGTCGACACCGTCGCCTTGGGCAGGTTCATCATCTCGGCTGCCCGGGTGAAGCTGCCGGCGTCCACGACCTGCACGAAAACTTCCATCGCTTGTAACTTGTTCATACTAGATCGGCATCATATAAACGGTGAGAATGCGTGATTGTTCAAAAATCTGAACAATCGATTCGTAATTGAGCTATTTATTAGATTCTAGTCGAAGTTTATAGTGTCGGTACGGTAGCTGATAGTTTCGATATTTGACACACCCAAGGAGAGGATCATGAAAGCGCATCGCGATGGAATCGCGGCAGTGTTCGGGCTGGTACTCGGCGTAGTGGCCATGGCAGGCACGGTACTCACCGACGAGTACGCGCATGCGGCCGGTGCCGAGGCACGCGGATACGATGCGTTGTTCCACGTCGTCGCCACGGGCGAACAATGCGATGCGACCGCGATCCCGTCCGTGCTGGTAGCGTCCAATGAGGTAAGCCGGTGAGCGTGGC
This sequence comes from Massilia sp. CT11-108, assembly GCF_047302915.1. NCBI lineage: Bacteria > Pseudomonadati > Pseudomonadota > Betaproteobacteria > Burkholderiales > Oxalobacteraceae > Massilia > Massilia sp. CT11-108. The sequence goes on from NZ_JBKYMO010000143.1 coordinate 5,992, forward strand.
ACGCAAAGCCGACGACGGCCATACGCTGGCGGTCCGCGACCTGCAGGTCGTGGGCGCGGAAGGACCGCTGGCGGCCCGCCTGTACAAGGCTGCCGTCGACGGCAAGCGCGACGTGCTGATCGTGTTCTTCCATGGCGGCGGCTTCGTCGACGGCGACCTGGAAGATGCCGATCCGTTCCTGCGCCACCTGTCCGAGGCGAGCGGGTATCCGGTCGTGCTGTCGTCGACCTATACGCTGGCGACGGTGAAGCCGTTCCCGGCCGCCGCGGAAGATGCGCATGCCGTGCTGCTGTGGGCAAAGAAGAACAAGACAAAGCTCGGCTGGACCGGCAAGCGCATGCTGGTCGCGGGCATCGAGGCCGGCGCGAACCTCGCCGCCGTGTGCACCCTGATGGCGCGCGACCGGGGTGCGCCGCGGCTGGCCGGCCAGATCCTCTTGATGCCGATGCTGGACCCGGGCCTGTCGACCTGCTCGATGCGCGAGATGCCGACCTGCCCCGACAAGGCGAAGGTGTTCGACGAATGCGCCGCCGCCTACCGGGGCTATCTGCCGCACGCGGCGGACCGTAGCCATCCGTATGCCTCGCCGCTGCAGTCGAGCCGTTTGAAGAACCTGCCGCCGGCCCTGATCCTGTCGATCGAGGACGACCCGCTGCGCGACGAAGCGGAAGCCTACGGCGGCAAACTGATCCAGTCGGGCGTGCCGACGACGGTCAGACGCCTGCAGGCGGCGCAACGCCTGCAGGAGCCGAATGCGCGAGATACGTGTGCCTGTCGGGGCCATGCATTGAGCGAGATTGCCAACTTCATTGCCGGACTCGACGAGGAAGACGAACCGGCCAGCTGTTGACCTCGTAGTTCATCTGATTTACCACCAACGATAAAGACGTGCCCGCGAGGCACGGGAGACCTGTCTTTTCCTGCAAAAGCCTGGAAAGGACCGTTTTCGTCCAATCATTAAAAGCTAGTTAATAACCGGAGGGCTAACCATGAAAACGATTCAACAATTCCAGATGGCCGTGCGACCCGTCGTGCTGGCGCTGGGCGCAGCCGGCGTTGCGGCCCTGATTGCGGGCTGCTCGGATGCAACCGGCAAGGCAGCCGAGGCGCAAACCCAGGCGCAGGCAGGTCCGCCCGTGTCGGCGGCCGCCGTGCTCGAAAAGCCGGTGGCCGAAACGCAGGAATTCTCGGGCCGTCTCGAAGCCATCGAGCGGGTCGAGATCCGTCCGCGCGTGTCGGGCTACATCACCGCCGTCAACTTCAAGCCGGGTGCGGAAGTGAAAAAGGGCGACGTGCTGTTCGTGATCGATCCGCGTCCGTACCAGGCCGAAGCCGAGCGCGCCGTCGCGGCCGCCAAATCGGCCCGCGCCAAGGCCGACCTGGCCCGCACGGAACTGGCCCGCGCCGAGCGCCTGCTGGGCGACAAGGCGATCGCGCAGCGCGAATACGACGCGAGCCTGTCGAGCCAGAAGGAACTCGACGCCTCCGCCCGCGCCGCCGAAGCCCAGGCCGAAGCCGCGCGCCTGAACCTGTCGTACACCCGCGTGATCTCGCCGATCAACGGCCGCGTGTCGAAGGCCGAGATCACCCTCGGCAACCTGGTCGATGCATCGGCCGTGCTGACGTCCGTCGTGTCGCTGGACCGCATCTACGCGAGTTTCGACGGCGACGAAGAGACCTATCTGCGCGTCGCCAAGCAGGCGCACGACGGCCAGTCGGTGCCGGTGAAGGTGGGCCTCGTCAACGAAGAAGGCTACCCGCACGAGGGCAAGCTGGAATTCGTCGACAACCAGCTCGACTCGCAGACCGGTTCCGTGCGCATGCGCGCCACGTTCGAGAACAAGGACCGCAGCATGGCGCCCGGCCTGTTCGCCCGCGTGCAGATCGGCGGCGGCGAAGCCAAGCCCGCGCTGCTGATCACGGACCGCGCCATCGGGACGGACCAGAGCCACAAGTTCGTGTTCGTCGTGGGCGCGGACGGCAAGGCCGAGTACCGCGAAGTGAAGCTCGGCCCCGTCGTCGACGGCCTGCGCGTGGTGCGCGCCGGCCTGAAGCCGGGCGAGAAGATCGTCGTCAACGGCCTGCAGCGCGTGCGTCCGGGTGCGCCCATCACGGCGCAGACCGTGCCGATGGTCGCATCGCTGGCGCCTGCGAAAGCGCCCGGCAAGGACGCGAAGCTGGCCATGGCTGACACGAAGTAATCCCATAAGACCGAGGGACAAGAACAAATGAACATCTCACGCTTTTTCGTCGACAAGCCGATCTTTGCGGCCGTGCTGTCGGTGCTGGTCTTCGTGGCCGGCCTCATCTCGATCTTCGAGTTGCCGATCTCCGAGTACCCGGACGTCGTGCCGCCCTCCGTGGTGGTGCGCGCCCAATACCCGGGCGCCAACCCGAAGGTGATCGCGGAAACCGTCGCGACGCCGCTGGAGCAGGAAATCAACGGCGTCGAAAACATGCTGTACATGACGTCGCAGAACACCTCCGACGGCGCGCTGATGCTGACGGTGACTTTTAAAATCGGCACCAACGTGGAGCAGGCCGAGACGGCCGTGCAGAACCGCGTCCAGCGCGCGCTCCCGCGCCTGCCGGACGAGGTGCGCCAGATCGGCGTCACGACCGTCAAGAGCTCGCCCAACATCACGATGGTGGTCCACCTGCGCTCGCCGGATGGTCGCTATGACGACCTCTATCTGCGCAACTACGCCACGCTGAACGTCAAGGACGAACTCGCGCGCATCAACGGCATGGGCGAAGTCCAGCTGTTCGGTTCGGGCGACTACGCGATGCGCGTCTGGCTCGATCCGCAAAAGGTCGCGGCACGCAACCTGACCGCCAGCGACATCGTGAACGCGATCCGCGAGCAGAACGTGCAGGTGGCGGCCGGTGTCATCGGCCAGGGCCCGTCGAAAGGCGCGGACTTCCAGCTGACCGTCAACACGCAGGGCCGCCTGCAGTCGGTCGAGGAGTTCGGCAATATCGTCATCAAGACCAATGCCGACGGCGCGACCACGCTGCTGAAGGACGTCGCGCGCCTCGAAATGGGCTCGAACTCGTACGCCCTGCGCGCGCTGCTGGACAACCAGTCGGCCGTGGCGATCCCCATCTTCCAGGCGCCGAACGCCAACGCGCTGCAACTGTCGTCCGACGTGCGCGCCAAGATGAAGGAGCTGTCGAAAGATTTCCCGGAAGGCGTCGAATACAGCATTGTGTACGACCCGACCCAATTCGTGCGTGAGTCGATCAACTCCGTGATCCACACGCTGATCGAAGCCGTGATCCTGGTGGCCATCGTCGTCATCGTGTTCCTGCAGACGTGGCGCGCCTCGGTGATCCCGCTGCTGGCCGTGCCGGTGTCCGTCGTCGGCACGTTCGCGGTGATGCTCGCCTGCGGCTTCTCGATCAACACGCTGTCGCTGTTCGGCCTCGTGCTCGCCATCGGTATCGTGGTGGACGACGCGATCGTCGTGGTGGAGAACGTCGAGCGCAACATCGCGAACGGCCTGAATCCGCACGACGCGACCGTGCAGGCGATGAAGGAAGTCTCCGGCCCGATCATCGCGATTGCCCTGGTGCTGTGCGCCGTGTTCATCCCGATCGCGTTCGTCTCGGGCCTGACCGGCCAGTTCTACCGCCAGTTCGCGCTGACCATCGCCATCTCGACCGTGATCTCCGCGTTCTCGTCGCTGACGCTGGCCCCGGCACTGTCGGCCGCGCTGCTGCAATCGCACAATGCGCCGAAGGACCGCCTGACCCGCATGATGGACGCCGTGTTCGGCCGCTTCTTCGCCGGCTTCAACCGCTTCTTCGGCCGCTCGTCGCATGCCTATGAAGGCGGCGTGAAGGGCGTCCTGAAGCGCAAGAGCGCCACGCTGGGCGTGTACGTGCTGCTCGCCATCGCCGGTATCTTCATGTTCAAGGCGGTGCCTCCGGGCTTCGTGCCGGCGCAGGACAAGGCTTACCTGATCGGCTTCGCGCAATTGCCGGACGCCGCCTCGCTGGACCGCACGGACGCCGTCATCCGCAAGATGTCGGACGTCGCCAAGCAGATCCCGGGCGTGGAATCGTCGGTCGCGTTCCCGGGCCTGTCGATCAACGGCTTCACCAACGCCCCGAACGCCGGCATCGTGTTCACCACGCTGAAACCGTTCGACGAACGCAAAGGCAAGGAGCAGAGCGCCGACGCGATCGCCGCCGAGATCAACAAGCGCATGGGCGCCATCGAGGACGCGTTCGTGATGGTGCTGTCGCCCCCGCCGGTGAACGGCCTGGGTACGACGGGCGGCTTCAAGATGATGATCGAGGACCGCGCGGGCGTCGGCTACGACGAGCTGTATAAAGCCGTGCAGGCCGTGCAGGCCAAGGCGTGGACCGACAAGCGCCTGCAAGGCGTGTTCTCGGGCTACCAGATCAACGTGCCGCAGCTGTTCGCCGACGTCGACCGCGTGAAAGCGAAGCAGCTGGGCGTGCCGCTGGCCGAGATCAACCAGACCTTGCAGATCAACCTCGGTTCGCTGTACGTGAACGACTTCAACCAGTTCGGCCGCACGTACCAGGTGCGCGTGCAGGCGGATGCGCCGTTCCGTTCGCAGCGCGAGCAGATCGCGCAGCTGAAGGTCCGCAGCGACAAGGGCGAGATGATCCCGCTGTCCTCGCTCATGAAGGTCAAGGACACGTATGGTCCGGATCGCGTGCAGCGCTACAACGGCTACGTCGCCGCCGAGCTGAATGGCGGCCCGGCACCGGGCGTGTCGTCGGGCCAGGCGCAGGCCGCGATGGAAGAAATCGTCAAGGCCACGCTGCCGAAAGGGGTCTCGTACGAATGGACCGACCTGACGTACCAGGACATCCTGGCCGGTAACACCATGCTGTACGTGTTCCCGCTGTGCGTGCTGCTCGTGTTCCTCGTGCTCGCCGCGCAGTACGAAAGCTGGACGCTGCCGCTGGCCGTGATCCTGATCGTGCCGATGTCGATCCTGTGCGCCCTCATCGGCGTCAAGCTCACCGGCGGCGACAACAACGTGTTCACGCAGATCGCCCTGTTCGTGCTCGTGGGCCTTGCGTCGAAGAACGCGATCCTGATCGTGGAATTCGCGCTGGAGCTGGAACACCATGGCCGCAGTACCGTGGCCGCCGCGCTGGAAGCCTGCCGCCTGCGTCTGCGTCCGATCCTGATGACGTCGATCGCGTTCATCATGGGCGTGGTGCCGCTGGTGCTGTCGCACGGTGCCGGTGCCGAGATGCGCCACGCGATGGGCGTCGCCGTGTTCGCCGGCATGCTGGGCGTGACGTTCTTCGGCCTGTTCCTGACGCCGGTGTTCTACGTCCTGCTGCGCACGCTGGCCAAGCGTTTCGAGAAGCCGAAGCATGCCCACGCCCACGACACGGCGCCGAATACCGTCGTCGATGGCGACCATGCACCGGCCCTGGAAGGAAACTGATATGAAAACGATGATTGCAAGGGGCGTGGCCCCGCTGATGGCGGCCCTGCTGCTGACGGCGTGCGCCGCCCCGGAATTCAAGCAACCGAGCATCACGACGCCGACGGCGTTCAAGGAGTCGCAAACGGTGCCTGCCGGCGCAGCCAATGACGTGCGCAGCGCCGCCGACGGCACCACGTGGACCGTCGGCCGTCCGGCCGAAGCCCAGCCGCGCGGCGAATGGTGGCGCGCCTTCCACGACGAGACGCTGAATGGCCTCATCGCGGAAGCGACGGCCAACAACCAGAGCCTGACGGTGGCCGCCGCCCGCGTGAAGCAGGCCCGCGCCATCGCGGGCATCGCCGAAGCGGACCGCATCCCGCAGGTGGGCGTGGGTGTCGGCGCGCAGCGTGAACGCCTGTCGCCGCTGGAAGCGTCGCTGCCGAAGGGTTCTCCCGTCGCGCCGGCGAATGTCTATAGCGCGCGGCTGTCGGCCAGCTACGAGGTCGACCTGTTCGGCCGCGTATCGTCCAATGTGGCGGCCGCCCGCGGCGACGCCGGCGCGGTGGAAGCGACGTACCGCTCCGTGCTGCTGTCGCTGCAGGCCGACGTGGCGCAGACCTATTTCCGCCTCCGTTCGCTGGATGCGGAAATCGCGACCGTCAACCACACGGTGCAGCTGCGCGAAGAGAGCGTGCGCGTGACGGGCCGCCGCTTCGACGCCGGCGACATCGGCGAGTTCGACCTGTCGCGTGCGAAGACGGAACTGGCGACGGCGCGTTCGGAAGCGATCGGCCTGCAGCGCCAGCGCGCCGCGGCGGAGCACGCGCTGGCCGTCCTGCTGGGC
>NZ_JBKYMO010000144.1:0-12215 GCF_047302915.1 Massilia sp. CT11-108
GCATGCGCCGTTTTTGGGATTGAAAGTTAACAGCTTCCCAAGCTGTTTACAACAAAAATTTGAGGGGAAGGCTCAGGCTCTGACCCCGAATTGTTTGGCGCGGGGAGTTATGGTTCGCGCCGCTTTTTTTCGTCTGTGTGAATTACCGTACGGGCAGAGCCGGAGCATGCGGCCGATAATCGCCGCAACTCTTCTGGAAAGGGCTGCCATGACGACCGTACGCAAGGGCCAGGCGCCCGCGAAGCTGAACCGCGACGAATTTCATCTCGTCTTTTCGCGCGACTTCTACGATCCCGCCTACCAGGCCGTCGCGAAAGAACTGGCGGCCGTCGAAGAGGTCGCGTGGCGCGCCTACATTGATTCGCACAAGGCGCCGATCACGGTGAAGGCCGGCCCCGGGTTCGCCGACCCGGACTACGACTTATCCGTCGAATGGAAAGAGGCGCACGACCGCCTGCTGGCCGCCGAGGCCCGCCAGAAAGATCCGGCGACGCCGCGCCGCATCCTCTTGATCAATGGCGCGGCGCGCAACGACGGCAGTTGCCCGGGCGAGATCTCGAAGACGTGGCGGCTCGCGAAGCTGTGCGAGGCCACCATCGCGGGCGAGGGCATCGAGACGGATCTGCTCGACCTGTCGCGCCTCATTTCCGACTACGACCGCCACATCCACCCGTGCAAGGCCTGCGTGTCGACGGCGATGCCGCTGTGCCATTGGCCGTGCAGCTGCTACCCGAACCATTCGCTGAACCAGGAAAACGACTGGATGAACGAGATCTACGAGCGCTGGGTGGCCGCGCACGGGGTCATCATCCTCACGCCCACGTACTGGTACCAGTCGCCATCGGTGCTGAAGCTGATGATCGACCGGCTCGTGTGCGCCGACGGCGGCAACCCCGATCCCACCTCCACGCACGGCAAGAAGGCGGAAGAAGCGAAGGCGCTGGAGCAGGACTGGGACTATCCGAAGCATCTCGCGGGCCGCGCCTACGGCCTCGTCGTGCATGGCGACGTGGCCGGCATCGAATCGACGCGGCGCTCGCTGTCCGACTGGCTCGACTGGATGGGCCTGATCGACGCGGGTCCCGCCGCCCTGCTCGACCGCTACGTCGGCTATTACGAATCGTATGCCGAAAGCCACGACACGCTCGACAAGGACACGGCGTTCCAGGAAGAGGTGCGCAACGTGGCGCGCTCCGTGTCGGCGGCCGTCGCGGCGGTGCGCTCGGGCAAGCTGCTGCAGCCGGACCGGAAGCTGGCCAATCCCCGGCCGAAGTGATGGCGGTCTTTTTTTGGTATCATCCCGGGATCGCTTGCCAATGAACCCCGCCGCATGTCCCACCTCGCGCAGCTGATGCATCAGCTTTCCGCCACCAGCAACCTGCCGCTCTACCAGCAATTGCAGCGCGCCCTGCGCGACGCGATCGACCGTGGCGTCTACGGCCCGGCGGAAGCGTTGCCGGCCGAGCGCCAGCTCGCGGCCGAACTGGACATCTCGCGCATCACGGTGCGCAAGGCAATCGACGGCCTCGTCGGGGAAGGCCTGCTCGTGCGCCGCGCGGGATCCGGCAATTTCATCAACACGCGCATCGAAAAGAATTTCGCCAAGCTGACGTCGTTTTCGGAAGACATGCGCTCGCGCGGCCGCACGCCGCGCAGCGTCTGGCTCAAGCGTTCGGAAGGATTGGTGACGCCGGAAGAAGCACTGCGTCTCGGCCTGTCGCCGGGCGCCGCCGTCTATCGCTTCAACCGCATCCGCTACGCCGACGACATGCCGATGTGCCTGGAATACGCGACCATTGCCGCGTCCGCCCTGCCCTCGCTGGACGCGGTGGACGTGTCGATGTACGAAGCGCTGGAAGCGAACGGCAAGCGTCCTGTGCGCGCGTTGCAGCGCCTGTCCGCCCTGCTGCTGAACGCCGAGCAGGCGAAGCTGCTGCAATCGAAGGAAGGCGATGCGGGACTGTGCGTGGAACGGCTGGGCTTTCTGCCGGACGGCCAGGCTGTGGAATTCTGCCGCTCCTATTTTCGGGGCGACATGTACGACTTCGTGGCCGAGCTGAGCGCCGGCTGATCAACTTTTACAACAACAACGCCATGACCAACCTGACCTACGAAGCCTATCTCGACGAAGTCGCCACCCTGCTGACCGAGCTGTACGACCTCGACGACGCCACCGCCATCAAGCTCGTCGTCGACGCGCAGGCGGCCGAGTATTTTTCGCCGCATGACGACCATCCGGAAATGCGGACGCTCACGCGTGCGCGCGAGGATGCCGTGGCGTTATACAAGGCACGCCAGGCCCGGGTGAGCACGCAAGCGAAGCAACAGCGCGCTACCCACAAGAAACGGTAGGCAAGCGCCCGTCAGATCGCCGTCAGGCCGCCATCGATGGCCAGTTGGTGGCCGGTGACGAACGACGCCTGCTCCGAGCACAGCCATAGCGCCGCGTTGGCGATCTCGGACGGGTCGGCGATGCGGCCCATCGGATGCGCCGCCTTGAGCTTCTTGTCGCGCCCCGGCTCGCGCTCGAGCATGCGCGCCAGCATCGGGGTCTTGACGGCGCCCGGGCATACGCTGTTGACGCGGATGCCGTCCTTGGCGTATTCGACGGCCGCGCTCTTCGTCAGGCCGACGACGGCGTGCTTGGACGCCGAATAGATGGCGCGGTGCGGTGCCGCCACGAGACCGCCGGCGTCCGCGATGTTGACGATCACGCCGCCGCCTTCCTGCTTGAGCATCTGGCGCAGCTGGCTCTTCATGCACAGCCAGACACCCTTGACGTTGACGCCCATGATGCGGTCGAACTGGTCGTCCTCGCCTTCGGCCAGCGGCAGGTATTCTTCCTCGACAGCGGCGCCATTGACGGCGCAGTCGATGCGGCCGTAATGGCCGACCGCCTTGTCCATCAAGGCCTCGACGTCCGCCGCGACCGTGACATTGGATTTCACAAACAGCGCCTTGCCGCCAGCTTCGACGATCAGGGCCGCAGTCATGTGGCCGCCGTCGACCGACGTGTCGGCGATGACGACACAGGCGCCCGCGCGCCCGAATGCCAGCGCCGTCGCCCGGCCGATGCCGCTGGCACCGCCGGTTACCAGCACTACCTTGCCTGCATACGAAATGCCGCTCGGAGTCTGCTTGGTCATGCCCTTCATCATGCTTCCTTTTCAATATCCTTGCGCAAGCTTTGCTTCCTACAAGCAATACTGCGCTCAGGCAACATGATAGCGCCCGTCCCGGGCATTGACCAAGTTTCTCAGCCATTCTGCAAGTGTATGAACGGCCGAGTGTTGCAATCAGGGTGCAGGTTTCACTTTTGCCTTGTCTCCAGCCATGACGACGGACATCTTCGCGGGGTCGATCGCCTTGCGGAACGCCGCGTTCAGCTGGGGCAAGGTGACGGCCATCAAACGCTGCTCGAACTCGGCCGACCACTCGAACGTGCGGCCGCGGTACATGTACGACGTCCAGCCGGCGGCCAGCGCGCCGTCGTCGGCACGGTTCTGGATCCTCTGTTGCATCAGACCCGACTTGGCGCCAGCGAGTTCCGCCGTCGTGAAGCCATCCTTGAGCACGCGCAGGAGTTCCTCCCGTACGGCGGCGTCGACCTTGGCCAGGTTCTGCGGCGCGGCGATGGCGCTGATCGCGAACATGCCTGCACGGTCGAGGTCGCCGGCGACGAGATTCGAGCCGCCGCCGTACGACAGCCCCTCTTTCTGGCGGATGCGGTCCATCAGGCGCGAGCGCATTCCGCCGCCGCCGAAGATGTAATCGGCCAGCATCAGCGCCGGGTAATCCGGATCTTCCACGTTGAGATCGACATTGATCCGCGCCGTATAAAAGCCGTTTTCCTTGTCGGGCGTATTCAGGAACGTATGGATGGGCGCGATGTCGCCGTTCTTGCGCAGCACGGGTGCCACGTGCATCGGGGCCTTCCACCGGCCGAACAGCTGGTCGACGAGGGGCGTGATCGCCTGCGCATCGAAATCGCCCACGATGGCCATCTCGGCCGGTACCGTGCCGTAGTAATCGCGGTGGAAGGCCTTGACCTGGTCCAGCGTCGCGCCCTTGATGTCCGCAAGATCTTCCTCGAGCGTCGTTTCGTGGCGAATATCACCCTTGGGATAAATATCAAAATGCTCGTTCAGCGCGCGCGATGCCACGTTGGTCGGCTCGCTACGGCTCGCTTCCAGCCCGACGATCGATTGCTGGCGCAATTGTTCGAATTCGGCAGCCGGGAAGCTCGGTTCGCGCAACACGTGGGCGACGAGTTTCAGCGCTTCGGGCAGGTTGTCGCGCGTCGTCTGGAAGTGCGTGAGGCTGCCGGAAATCTTGAGCTTGTCGAAGGCGTCGGCCAACTGCACGCGGTCGTACTTCGTCGTGCCGCGCATCAGCATCGCGTTCGTCAGCCCCGGCAGCGCCGCCTTGCCGAACAGGTTCTGCTCGTCGCCGATGTGCTGGCGCAGGTCGACGGTGACCGTCTGGCCGCGGTTCTTCTTCGGCAGCAACGCCAGTTTCACGCCGCCCGCCGTCGTCAGCGTCGTGCGTTTCATGATGTTGGCCTGGCTCGGATCGAAGTCCTCGGCGCTCAGGGTGGATGCCCGCGGCTTGAAATCCTTGAGCAGGCTTTGCACGCTGGGCGCGGGCGGGACCACGGCGCGCTGCGGATTGTCGTCCGGGATGAACTCGCCCGTGACGCGGTTATCGCGCTTGAAATAGCGCCCCGCTGCCGCGGCAACCTGTTCCGACGTAATCTTGTTGACACGGTCGCGGCCGACGAAGAACAGGCGCCAGTCGCCCAGCGCGATCACTTCCGACAGCGCGACGCCAACCTGCTGCGGATCGTTCAGGCTGCGCTCGAATTCGTTCAGGAAGGTGCGCTTCGTGCGCTCCATCTCTTCCTGGGTCGGCGGGTTCTTGGCGAATTCTTCCACGGCCTGCGTGAGGGCGGCGCGCACGGGTTCGAGCGGCGCGTCCTTCTTCACCACGGCGCCGAAGTATTGCAGGCCGGGCGCATAGCCCGTCTGGCCATAGGCGAATACCTGGCTCGCCTTGCCCGTCTCGACGAGCAGCTTGTGGAGGCGGCCCGTCGGCGAATCGCCGAGGATGGTCGAGGCGAAGCTCAGCACGTCGCTGTCGTCGTGCAGGCCGGACGGCACCTTGTAGCCGAGCGCGACGATCTGCACGTCGCCCTGGCGCCGCACGGTGAACGTACGGTCGCCGTCCTGCGTGGGCTCGACGGTCCAGAATTCCGGCAACGTGCGTTTCGGCTTCGGGATCGCGCCGAACAGGCGGTTAATCGACAGCAGGGTCTTCGCGGGATCGAACTTGCCGGCGACGAGCAGCACGGCATTGTCCGGCTGATAATACGTGTGATAAAAATTCTGCAGGTTCGAGATCCTGACGTTCTCGATGTCGCTCTTGTTGCCGATCGTCGAGCGGCCATACGAATGCCAGTCGTAGGCCACGCTCTGCATGCGCTTCATGAGGACGGCGCCCGGCGAGTTCTCGCCGTTTTCGTACTCGTTGCGCACGACCGTCATTTCGGAATCGAGATCCTTCCTGGCGATGCTGGAATGCGTCATGCGGTCCGCTTCCATGCCCAGCGCCCAGTTCAGGTTATCGTCGGACGCCTGGAACACCTCGTAGTAATTCGTGCGGTCGAGCGACGTCGTCCCGTTGAACTGCATGCCGCGGTCCTGGAACTGGCGCGTGATGTCGGGATGCTTCGGGCTGCCCTTGAACATCAGGTGTTCCAGCAGGTGGGCCATACCCGTCTCGCCATAATTCTCGTGGCGCGAGCCGACGAGGTACGTGACGTTGACGGTGACGGTGGGTCGCGACGAATCGGGGAACAGCAGCACTTTCAGCCCGTTCGGCAGCCGGTATTCCGTGATGCCTTCGACGGACGGGCCTTGCACGACACCCTTGGGCAGGTCGAAGGCGAAGGCGCTGCCGGCCGCGATGAACGTCAGGCCGCCCGCGACCGTATAAGCGGCCAGGCCGCGCTGGAAAAACGTCAAGCTCATGTCACTCCGTCAGTTACTGTTGTCCTCGGGACATGGTAACAGACGGGTACTTAGGCCAGGCTTACCATTATTGCCGCACCCGGCGTTCGTGCTGTTGCTGGTAGGGACTGATGCGGGCGAGGTCTTCCATTTCCTCGGCCAGGAAGCCGAGCAGGTCGTCCGCGCTGACGATGCCCGCCAGGCGTCCGCCCTCGCCCACGACGGGCACGCGCCGGATGCCGCGCAGGCGCATGCGTTCGATGGTGACGGAGACGTCGTCGTGCTCGTCGGCCGTGAGCAGGTCGTCCGTCATGATGTCGCCGACCTGCAGGCCGGCCGGATCGAGGCCGAGGGCGACGACGGACACGACGATGTCGCGGTCCGTCACGATGCCGGCGGGCGTGCGTTCGCCATCGACGTCGTCGACGACGACGATGTCGCCCACGTGATGTTTGCGCATGAGTAAGGCCGCGCCCTGCACGCTTTCATCGCGGGCGCAGCAGACGGTGTCGACCGTGCAGAGTTTTCCGACTTCCATGGCGAGCTCCAACGTCAAGCGTTAAAGCTACCCATGGTGCATTGATCGGAGTTTGAGGTAGATCAGGACTTCTTCTTTTCGTCCGCAGGTGGGACGAAGCACGCCTCGACGACTTGCAGGTCGTTGTCTTTGGCGAAATTGCACACGAAGTGGTAAGCGAGCGGTTCGATGCTTTTGAGGGCGTTGTTCACGACGACCGCCTTGACACCGTTCACGACGGTCGGGTGCACGTAGGGCGAGAACTTCAGGTGGGCGTTCGGACCACCGCTGCCGGCCGGCCGGAAACACGACATGACGCCGCACAGACGCTCGGCCCAGTCACTCGGGCGGAATTGCCTGCCCTTACTTGTCACGCCGAGAATGAAGAATTCGTCGGCGCCTTTCCCGGTTTGCGGTGAGTCGGCCATAGTGCGGCTTCTGAAACAAAGGCGTGGATGAGAACAACCCGACTATTATATCTTATAGAAGACCTGCGGACGAGCCCCATGTGCCGGCCCTGGTCGGACCGGCACGATGGACATCAACCGAGCAGGACTGCGCCCGACAGCAACAGCAGGAGCAGCATCCATAATAACAGCGCGCGCCAGACCAGGCCGACCGTACTTTGCAGTGCGCGCACGCTCGGCTCGTCGCCGGGCAGCATGTCGTCCTCGCTGGCGGTGCTGTCGACCGTCGCCGCGTCGGCCGGCAGGACGTGCGGTGCGTTCTCGGCCGGGCTGCCGAGGCGCACGCCCATCGCGCCGCCGCCCGCGGCCAGGATGATGCCTTTCGATTCGTCGGTCCAACGACTGGCGAAATTGCGCCACGCATAGATCGCATCCTCGAAATTGCCGACCACGGCAAACGCGATCGCCGTCAGGCGCACGGGAATCCAGTCGATCCAGTAGAACGCACGGGCCGCGAACTGGCCGAACGCCTCGTTGCGCATGTGATCCGGCTCGTTCCACGCGCGCGCGAGATATTCGGACACGCGGTACATGACGGCGCAAGCCGGGCCCAGCGGCATCAGGAACCAGAAGAACACGCCGAACACGTTGCGGTGCGTCGTGATCAGGGATTTTTCGACGGCGATGCGGGCGATCTCGCTGGCATCCATGCCGACCGTGTCGATCCTGGCCCACTCGGCCAGAAGTGTCCGCGCCGTCGCTTCGTCGCCCGCGTTGAGGGCGAACTGGATCGACGTGAAGTAATGGCTATAGTGGCGGAAACCGAGCGTGAGGTAGACGATCAGCACGTTCCAGGCGAACGCGGCGAACACGAAGCGGTAGTGCACGAGGACACCGTAGATGACGGCCGTCGGCACCATCAGCACGGCCATCATCAGGAACCAGCCCAGCCGGCCATGACTGACCTGGCCGGCATTGAACCAGCTCTCGATCTTCATGGCAAAGCGCTTGATCTCGGCGTAGATCTGGTTATCCGCGCGCAGCGGCTTCAGCTGTTCGATGAGCAGCGCGCACAGAATGGAGAAAAAAGTCATGCACGGTCCTTTGTACGTTGTTGCCTTACTTCATTGCCCGCTAGGGTAGCGCAGAGACCGGCGCGAGTCTACGTTTCGTCAAGCCCGCAGCAGGTGAAACAAGTTGCGCAGCATACCTGCTGTGGCGCCCCAGATGAAGAAGCGTTCGTACGGCATCGCATAAAAACTGCGGCGGCCGGCGCCGTCCGGCAGGTCGAACGACATGATCTGGTGGTTCATGCCATCCATGAGGAACCGCAAGGGCACTTCGAAGATATCGGCCACTTCATTCGATTCGGCCGTGAGGTCGAACGGCGGCGTGACGAGGCCCACGACGGGGGTGACGATGTAGGCGGACGCGGTGACGTGGTCGGGCAGCACGCCGACGATCTCGACGTGGCGGCGCGTGAGGCCGATCTCTTCTTCCGTCTCGCGCAGCGCGGTCTCGATGGGCGACGAGTCGTCCTCTTCCGCACGGCCGCCGGGAAAGCTGACCTGGCCCGCGTGGTTGCTCAGGTGTTCGGTGCGCTGCGTCAACAAGACCGTGAGGCCGTCCGGCCGGCGCACGAGGGGCACGAGGACGGCCGCGCGGCGCAACGTGGGGAAGCGCTGGCGCATGTCCTCGGGCAACTCCGGCACCCACGACGGCGGATGGGCGAGGCGTTCGCGCAGCCAGGCGACGTCCAGGCGCTCGGCCGGTAAGGCGGGCTCGCCGGCGATGGCGTCGACGGGCAGGCGCTTGGGATCGATATGCAGTTTTGCCAAGGGCTTTCTCCAAAAGAAAAAGGCATCCGACCGGATGCCTTTTCCCTACCGCAATCGCTATTACTTCGCAGCAGTGGTAGCGGCTTTGCGGGTCGGCAGTTTCTCTTTGATACGTGCCGATTTGCCCGAACGCTCGCGCAGGTAGTACAGCTTCGCACGACGCACGTCACCACGACGCTTCACTTCGATCGAAGCGATCAGCGGCGAATACAGCTGGAACGTACGCTCGACGCCTTCGCCCGACGAGATCTTGCGAACGATGAAGTTCGAGTTCAGGCCGCGGTTACGACGCGAGATGACGACGCCTTCGTATGCCTGGGCGCGCTTGCGGTTGCCTTCGACGACGTTGACGCTGACGACAACGGTGTCGCCCGGTGCGAAATCAGGGATGTTGCGGCCGAGGCGCGCAATCTCTTCTTGCTCGAGTTGCTGGATCAGATCCATTTTTATGACTCCTGTAACCATCTTGCCGGCGCGTTCGATGCCCGGTAGAGGATGGGATTAGACATGCGGTACCCCGGTGGGTACCGCCTTTATTCCGCGACCTTTTGCAAGGTTGCGAGAAACTGCTCGTCGGCCTTCGTCAGCAGACCGGCGCCACGCGCCTTGTCCAGCAGATCCGGCCGTTTCTTCGCGGTCGCCTCCAGCTGCTGCTTTCGGCGCCACTTCATGATCTCGGCGTGGTTGCCACCCATCAGCACGGGCGGCACGGCCACGCCTTCATAGACTTCAGGACGCGTGTAATGCGGCGAATCCAGCAGGCCGTTGACAAAACTGTCTTCGACCGCGGACGCGTCGTCGCCCAGCGCACCGGGCAACTGCCGCACCACGGCATCCATCAGCGCCATCGCAGGGAGCTCTCCGCCGGACAGCACGAAATCGCCGAGGGAGATTTCCTCGTCGACGACACGGTCCAGCAAACGCTGGTCGACCGCTTCGTAGCGTCCGCACAGCACGACGAGACCGGGCTCGTTCTTCAAGCCCATCACACGTTCGTGCGTCAGCGGTTTGCCTTGCGGCGACATGAACACGACGCGCGGTGCGGGCAAGCCCATGTCGATCTGGCGCTGCTTCGCCGCGTTGATCGTCGCTTCGAGCGGCCTGGCCAGCATCACCATGCCGGGACCGCCGCCATACGGGCGATCGTCCACGGTGCGGTGGCGGTCCGTCGTGAAATCGCGCGGATTCCAGATCGACAGGTTCCACAGGCCCTGCTCGTGCGCGCGCCGGGTCACGCCCGACTGCGTCAATGCGGCAAACATTTCGGGAAACAAGCTCACGACGTCAAACTGCATCGGGACCTCGCTTCAGGTGGACGGGATCAATAATCCAGGCCCCAGTCCAGGGTAATCATTTTGGCTTGCAAGTCGACCGTCTTGACGTACTGGTCCACGAACGGCACCAGCCGCTCCGGCGCTTTCGCATCGGGAGCGGCGTTCGGATCGGGCACGGGCGTGATCCGCAGGATGGACTGCGCGCCATTGTGCATCATGTCGGAAACCTTGCCGAGCGCTTCGCCCTGCAAGTTGACCGTATCCAAGCCGATCAGGTCGGTCCAGTAATATTCGTCTTCCGGGAGTTCCGGAAAGTCCGATCGCGAGACCTGCACCGTGGCACCCTTGAGCGCCTCGGCCGCTTCGCGGTCGGTCACGTCGACCAGCGTGGCCGTCACGTCGCCGCTGTGGTACTTCGCGTTCCGCATTTGCACGGGACGCAGCGACGGCTTGTCGATCCACCAGGTTTTGACGCTCAGCAGCGCATCCGCATCCATCGAATAGGGCGTCACGCGAACGCCGCCCCGGAGCCCGTAGGCACCGGTGATGTGGCCGACCTGGATCAGGTCGTCAGGCACCGCTTGCGCGGATGCCGATACAGGATGTGCTGCAGAATCTGTCAAACCGTAAAACCTTCGCTGTATTAAGCAGCAGCCTTTTGCGTAGCCACCAGGCGAGCAACAGCCGGCGACAGCTGTGCGCCCACGCCTTGCCAGTACGACAGGCGGTCAGCGGTGACGTTCAGGGCGACTTCTTTGCCCGAAGCCATCGGGTTGTAGTAACCGATGCGCTCGATGAAACGGCCGTCGCGGCGATTGCGCGAGTCGGTTGCAACGATGTTGTAGAACGGGCGCTTCTTGGCACCACCACGAGCTAAACGAATAACGACCATAATATTTCCAAAAGTAAGCTGGACGGAGAAAGCCGACGATTATAGCGCGCTCTATCCTGCATCAGCAAGCATTTACATAAAAACCAAGAACGCTGGCGCGCAGTCCCGGCCGAATCCAAGATTATCGCCGATTTCGCGACTCTCCGCCACTATGGCGGCCGCTTTTGGACGATACTGATGGCTTTCCTTTCAACAAACAGTCGATGTCGCAACATAAGAACAAGACCTTCGCCACCACCCTCGCCTTCCTGCTCGGCGGACTCGGCGCTCACCGCTTCTATCTCAAGGGCAGCGTCGACCGCCTCGGCCTGCTCCACGTCTGCAGCCTTCCGGCGGCCGGCCTCGTGTACGGCCTCGGCCACGCGCCGAATCCGTTCTGGGTCCTGCTGCCCCTGATCCTGTCCTGGCTCGTCGGCTTCGGCGAAGCACTGATCCTCGGCCTCACGCCGGACGAGAAATGGGATGCCCGCTACAACCGCAACTCCGGCCGCCGCTCCGCGTCGCACTGGTTCGTGATCCTGCTCGTCGTGGTCACGATGCTGGTGGGCACGACGGCACTCATCGCCACCATCTCGCGGCTGTTCGACCTGCTCTACACGGGCGGCGCGTACGGCTGACCAGCTCAGTATCAGCTTCACAGGCCGGTCGCGCTCCAGTCATACCGGGGCACCTGCACCGGCGGCGTGCCCGTCACGATCACGATCTCGCGGTGCGCGTTCAGCACGATCGTGGCGGGGTCGCCCGTGAAGCGCGTTACTTGTTCCTTGTCGATCACGTAATAGGTCGGCGTGCCGGGCAGCCCCGCCACCGCCGCGGTGCCGAGCGGCTGTCCCCACAAGGCAAAGAACTGCCCCAGCGTGAAGACCTTGGGCACATCCGTCTCGATGTGCAGGATGCCGGTGATGTCGTGGGTGTGCATTTCGTACGAACAGCCGCTGCCGCGCCCGATCGAATCCGGCAAGCCGAGCCGTACGCCGTCCTGGTAGATCGAAAGGAGCGCGTGGATGTGGTAATCCTCGTTCTTCGCGCACCCCACGCCGTCGACGACGGCCGTGCCCGTATGGCTCCACGCCGGCCAATGCGGGCTGCTGTCCAGGGTCGTATAGAGCTTGGAGTAGCCCGGCTCCAGCACGATGTCTGTCGGCGGCGCGGGATCGTCGGGCGGCTGCGGCGCCGGGGCGGGTGTCGGTGTCGGTGTCGGCGCCGGTGTCGGTGTCGGTGTCGGCGCGGGCGTGGGACTCGGCGCCGCCGGCGGATCGTTCGCGGCCGTCGTGGGGGT
>NZ_JBKYMO010000145.1:0-12200 GCF_047302915.1 Massilia sp. CT11-108
TGGCTGGCGCGCCGCATCACGCGGCCGCTGGGCGACCTGGCCGATGCCGCGCAGCGCATCCGCGCGGGCGAGACGACCCCCATCGACATCCAGCGGGGCGGCTATACGGAGGTGCGCGCGCTGGCCACCACGCTGAACGCCCTGGTGGCGAACCTCGTGCGGCGCCGGCGCGCGCTGGAAGACTTGAACGCGACGCTGGAAGCGCGCGTCGACGAGCGCACGCGCGAGCTGGAACAGGCGCTGGCCAGCGTGCGCGCCAACGAGCAGCGCATCGCCACCATCATCGAGACGGCGCAGGATGCCTTCGTCGGCATCGACATGCGCGGCCGCATCTGCGACTGGAATTCGGCGGCCGAGAAGATGCTCGGCTGGTCGCGCGACGAGGCGCTGGGCCGCGTCGTCCCGGAACTCGTGATGCCGGAACGGTTCCGCGCCCATTCGCGCGAGCTGCTGCGCCACTTCCTCGAGACGGGCCAGCTGGATACGCTGGGCCAGCGCGTCGAACGCATCCTGCTGGCGCGCGATGGCCGCGAGATCCCGGTCGAGATGACCGTCGGCCTGGCCGGCACGGGCGACGGCATCTTCTTTTCCGCGTTCATGCACGACATCTCGGCGCGCAAGGAAATCGAACGGATGAAGGACGAATTCGTGTCGACCGTGTCGCACGAACTGCGCACGCCGCTGACGGCGATGTCGGCGTCGCTGGCGCTGCTGGCCGACGGCATGGCGGGCGAGCTCCCGCCCGATGCGAAAGGCCTCGTCGACGTCGCCAATGCGAGCTCGGGACGCCTCGTGCGCCTGGTCGGCGACGTGCTGGACATCCAGAAGATGGACGCCGGCAGCATGGCGTTCGAGAAGGAAGTGCAGCCGGTGCTGCCGCTGGCGGAGCATGCCGTTGCCGCGATGCAGAGCTTCGCCACGCAGTCCGGCATCGAGCTCTCGTGCGTGGCGGCGCCCGGCGCGGAAAGCGCGCGCGTGGACGTCGACCGCGACCGCCTGGCCCAGGTGCTCACGAACCTGCTGTCGAACGCGATCAAGTTTTCCGAGCCCGGATCGACCGTGCGCACGCAGGTCGAAGCGGGCGCGGAGCACGTGCGCCTCGCCGTGGCCGACGAAGGCGCCGGCATTCCGGAAGCGTTCCGCGAGCGCGTGTTCCAGCGCTTCGCCCAGGCCGACGGCGCCGATTCGCGCCGGCAGGGCGGCACGGGCCTCGGCCTGTCGATCTGCAAGACGATCGTCGAAGCCATGGGCGGGACCATCCGGTTCGACAGCGTGGAAGGTATCGGCACCACGTTCTACGTCGAGCTGCCGCTCGCGGCCTGAGCCTGCGCGCGGCCGTAGCGCCGCTCGAATTCGTCCATGGCCACTGGGCGGCCCAGCAGGTAGCCCTGCATCACGTCGCAGCCGTGCGCGGCCAGGAACGCGTGCTGCGCATCCAGTTCGACGCCTTCGGCGATCGTCGCCAGGTGCAGTTTTCTCGCCAGCGCGATGATCGCTTCGACGATCGACGACGCGTTCGGGTCGTGGTCGACGTCCTGCACGAACGAGCGGTCGATCTTCAGCGCCGCCAGCGGAAAGCGGGCCAGGTAGGCCAGCGACGAATAGCCAGTGCCGAAATCGTCCAGGGCGAAGTGCACGCCGAGCCCGCGCAGCTGCAGCATGCGGTCGACCAGGTCGTCCGGGTTGCGCGCGAACACGCTCTCCGTCAGTTCCAGCGTGAGGCGGTCGGCCCCCGCGCCCGTCGCGGCCAGCAGCGTGGCGACGGCGTGCGGGAAATCCGGGTCGCGCAACTGGTGCACGCTGACGTTCACCGCGAGCTTCAACGTGGCGAGATGCGGCGCCCGGGCCCAGCGCGCGAGCGCGTGGCAGCCCTGTTCCAGCACGTCCATCCCGAGCGCGGAGATCAGGCCGCCCGATTCGGCCGCGCCGATGAATTCGCCGGGACCCACCAGTTCATCCGTGCCCCGTTTCCAGCGCACGAGCGCCTCCGCGCCGACGAGGCTGCCGTCGTGGCCGAACTGCGGCTGGAAGTACAGCACGAACTGGCGCCGCGCGAGGCCCGTGCGCAGCGCGGCCGACAGCGCGGCCTGGCGGTCGACGGCCGCCTGCATGCCGGGGTCGAAGAAGCGCAGCGTGTTGCGGCCTTCGTCCTTGGCACGGTACATCGCGAGGTCGGCCTGGCGCAGCAGCGCGTCGATGTCGGTGGGGTGGCCGTCGAACAGGGTGGCGCCGATGCTCGGGCTGCTGGCACACTGGCGCCCGGCCAGCTCGAACGGCTCGCCCAGCACCTCCAGCACCTTGCGGCCCACGGCCTGGACTTCCGCCGTCGCCTCGGCCGGCGTGGCGCCCAGGTTTTCCAGCACGATCACGAATTCGTCGCCGCCCAGGCGTGCCAGGTGGTCGCCTTCGCGCAGCGCGCGGCGCAGGCGGCGCGCCACTTCGCGCAGCAGCAGGTCGCCCACGTCGTGGCCCATCGTGTCGTTCAGGAGCTTGAAGTTGTCGAGGTCGAGGAACAGCAGGGCACCGTGGCGGCCCGCGCGGCTGTTGCGCGCGAGGATCTGGCTCAGTTCCTCGAGCAGGAAGCGCCGGTTCGGCAGGCCCGTCAACTGGTCGAAATACGCCAGTTCGTGGATACGGCGCTCGGCCTGCTTGCGCTCCGTGAGGTCCGTGTTGGTGCCGGACAGCCGCAGCGCCTTGCCCGCGCCGTCGCGCAGGATGTAGCCGCGGCTCAGCACGGGGACGTAGTGGCCGTCGCGGTGGCGCAGGCGGAATTCCATGCTGTAGGCCTGGCGCGGGCCGGGCAGCAGTTCGTCGAGGAAGGCGACCACGCTGATGCGGTCCTCGGGATGCGTGAGGCGCACCCACGCCTCCGGATCGGCCGCCTGCTCGCCGGGCACGTAGCCGAGCATCTCCCACCAGCGCGGCGAGTAATACAGTTCGCCGGTGACGAGGTCCCAGTCCCACGGCGCATCGGTCGACCCCTGCAGCGCGAGGCGCATGCGCTCCTCGGACTTGTGGAGCGATTGTTCCGCGTCCTTGAGGGCCGTGCAGTCCGTGAAGCAGACGACGACGCGGTGGATGGCGCCACGCTCGTCGCGCTCCGGATACGCGTTGCAGATCGCCCAGCGCACGTCGCCGTGGGCCGGCCGGGACACGCCGACGACGAGGTCCGACACCTTGGCGCCCGTGCGCAGCACCGCGTTCACGGGATATTCGGAGGGCGGCATCTGCGAGCCGTCCGCGCGCACGAAATGCCAGGCGTCGCCGCCGCCTGGCGCTTCCCGCGCTTCGTACTCGGTGCGCCCGAGCAGCGCCAGCGCCTGGCGGTTGGCCGCCACCACGCGGCCCGCGCCATCGTGCATCACGACGCCGGCCGGCAGGTGGGCGAGCAGGTCGTCGAAGCGGCGCTGGGCGTCGTCCGGGACGCCGTCGGCGCGACGGGCGCTAGGCGGGTTCGCTGGCATGTGGACTTTTGGTTACGATTTCCGCGCATGCTAGCAGTTCCGGAACACCCGTGGCGCGCGCCCGGACCGTTTTTGTCGCGTCAGCCCGACGGCAGCGCGTGGTAGCGGAAATCACGCAGGCGCACGGTCCCTTTGCCCGCCGCGTACACACCCACTTTCAGGCTCAGGAAGCCGCCGAACACGTTGTGGTGGATGCCCGACACCTCCATGCGCGTGCCGTGCAGGATCCACGTCCTGCCGCCGTCGAACGAGTAGCGGAAGGTCACCACGTTCGCATCGTTCGTCAGGCGCACGCGCACGCTGGACACGGCTTGCGGCCGCCGCGCCCACGGCTGCTCCTCGGCGTACTGGTACGTCTTGATGGTGTCAGGGGTGAAGCCGATGCCGACGAACGCCTTCGGGTTGTAGTACAGGAGCAGGCCGCCTTCGGCCGGGCCGACCAGGTCGAGCGTGATCTCGGCCTCGTACGACCGGTCGCCGACGCCGCACGTGAGCGGCGTGCTGTCGGCCGGCATCGACCCCTTGCCCCGGATTTCCAGGCCGCCGTTCGCGAAGCGCACGCGCGTCATCTCGTCCGGCGCCGGGTCGTGGAACGACCACTGGACGCCGAAGCGGTCCTTCGAAAAATCGTCGGACAGCGCGAAGCCGTTCGGCCCCGCCTTGCCGCCGCGCGGCTTGTTGATTGGCTTCGAGAGGTCGCCGCCTTTCGCGCGGAACCAGCCGTCGGCCGTCCATTCCATCGGTTCGAGCAGCGTCTGGCGGCCCAGGGTGCGGTAGCCGTTCTCGTAGCCGTGGTAGATCATCCACCAGTCGCCGCCCGGTCCCTCGACGAGCGACGCGTGCCCGCGCGACCACCACGGTTCATTGGTACCGGTCGTGCGCACGAGCGGATTGTGCGGGCAGTGCTCCCACGGCCCGTCGATCGACTTCGAGCGGGCCGCGATCACCATGTGGCCCGTCACCGGACCGGCCGTGCCGCCCACCGCCGTGATCAGGTAGAAGTATTCGCCATGGCGCAGCAGCTTCGGGCCTTCCGGCGCGAAGTTCTCGGTGATCCAGTCTGCCGGATAGACCCACGGTTGATACGCCGGTTCGACGGCGCCGTCGGTCGCGAGGCCGTCGTCCGTGAGGCGGATGCGGCGGATGCCGTTGACGAACAGGTAGCGCTTGCCGTCCTCGCCCACGACGTGGCCCGGGTCGATGCAGCCCGAGATTTTCAGGTCGACCGGGTCGCTCCACGGCCCCTCGATGCGGTCGGCCCAGATGGCGTAGATCGACCACGCATTGCCGTCGGGCGCGGCCGGGATGTAGATGAAGTAGCGGCCGTCGTGCTTGCACAGGTCGAGCGCCCAGATCGTGCCCAGCGGCTTTTTCAGAGCCGGGCCGACGGGCGCCCAGTTCACGAGGTCCGTCGAATGCCAGATCACGATGCCCGGGTACGAGAAGAAGGACGAGAAGGTCATGTAATAGTCCTTGCCGTCCTTGAGGATCGTCGGATCCGGGTGGTCGCCCGCGATGATGGGGTTGACGTAGGTGCCGTCGCCGCGGTCGGCCTTGCGCTGGCCTTCGATGCCGCGGCCCCAGCCGGGGAAGGGCGACGCGCAGGCGGTCTTCGAAGCCGCCTGGGCAGGCAGGGCGATGGGGAGCGATGCGGCGCCGGCGCCGGCCAGCAGGGTCTTGAAGGCGTTGCGGCGGGATGGGTTGGTCAACTTTATCTCCGTTGAATGTTTATGTTGATTGCCAACAAGATTATATGAAAACGATTTCATAAACAAGCAACGGAGGCGTCTGGAACGGGGCGGCCGCGGCCGCCCCCTGCGGACCGTCAGGTCTTAGTTGGCGTACTGGATACCGCGGGCACCGCCGGCGATATACAGCCTGCCGTAGGTGTTCCAGTCGCCCGCGATCGCGCCGATGCCGCCGAACTGATGGTTATCGTCGTTAAAGCGGGTCCAGGTGCTGCCGGCATTGTCGGACTGCCACACCCCCCACTGGCCATTGATCACCCCGACCACGTACACCGCCGCCGAGTACGGCGCACCGACGGCGGCCTTGCCGAGCGTTACAAAGCTGGCGCCCTGCACATCCGGGTACGACCAGGTATCGTGGGTGCCCCAGATCGATGCGAAGTTGTTGATCTTGGTCCAGGTAGCGCCGGAATCGGTCGAGTGGTACACGGTATTGCCGTCCGCCAGCCAGATGTCGCCCTCGGCGTTCGGGTTCACCGTCATGGTGGTCACGCCGAAGGGATTGGCGCGCAGGTTCGCGTTCACCGAGCCCTGGCTCAGCGTGAAGGTGTGGCCGCCGTCGGTCGAGACGTAGACCTTGCCTGGCGTTCCCCACCATGCGCCGCCCGAATCGTAGGCGTAGACCTTGTTCGGGTTCTTGCGGTCCGCCGCCAGTTTGTAGCTGCGCGGGAAGCCGCTGACCGGCGCCAGTGCGGGCAGGTTGGTCGCGGTCCAGTGCGCGCCGTTATCGGTGGTGTAGGAAGGCACCGAATCGGCCGGCGCGAACACCGCCTTGTTGCGTGCGGTGACGGCGATGTTCGACGCATTGGACGTATTCGTTGCCGCGCCGGCCGGCAAGCTGGCGAACTTTGTCCACGTGCTGCCGCCGTCACCGGACGAGAAGCCGAATCCGCCGCTGTGGTCGGCGCCGGCGACGGCAATGTACTGGGAATCGGACCAGGCCATGTCAGCTGAGTTGCCGTTGCTCCAACCCGTCGCCGGGCCCCTGGTCGCCTTCGTCGCGAGGTCGGTCTGGACCCAGGTGCCGACGTCGCCCGCGCTGTTGATCAGCTTGTACGACGCGCCGGCCGGCGGCGTGACGATCGCCATGGTGACGGTTTCCTCGAGGTTGTTCACCTTCATGGTCCAGGATGGCGTCGCCGCGGAGGCGTTGGTGGTTTCCCAGATGCCGCCGCCGAACACGTACATGATGCGGTCGCGGTTGTTCGGATCGATCTCGACGTCGTCGAGCCAGCCCCAGTACTCGTTGCCCGCTGGCGTATGCGGCTTCTGCGACACGATTTCGCGCCAGGTGGCGCCATTGTCGTCGGACAGCTTCATCATGTGCTGGCCGGCCCAATCGCCCCAGGTGCCGCTCACGCTCAGCGCGATGCGGGTGTTCGCGCCGGTGCCGTGGACCGAGACGCCGCCGTAACCGCCCCAGGTGTTGGCGGTGGTGTTGAGCAGGGTCCACGTGCCGCCATGACTGTTGCCGCCGAACTTGTACAGGTAGCTCGTACCGCCGGCACCCGGGCCGGCGTCCTTGTTGAACACGACGTAGTAATAGCCGTCGGCGGAGCGCACCATGTGCGGGATGTGGTACCCGGCCACGGCAGACGGCACCGCGACCGGCGTCCAGCTACCGCCGCCGTCGCCGGTGACGTACAAGGTCGACGTCAGGCCCGCCGCGTTGGCGTAGTCCGGTGCGACCGCGGCGTACGCGATCCAGGTCCCCGTGGTGCCGCCCGTCGTCGGCGCTTCGAACACGAGATGCTCGACGCCGATCGCGCTGGAGGTCAAATGGGTGCTCGACAGCCCCGTCCTCTGGGTCCAGTTCTGCCCGCCGTCCCAGCTTTCGTACAGGCCGTCCTGGCGCGAGGCGTAGAACATCCACTGCGAATTGTTCGGGTCGACCTTCAGGCGCTCTCCGATGGCGCGGCCGGCATCGTTCCCTTTCACCACGAAAGGCACGGGGACCGAGGTCCAGTTGGTGCCGCGGTCGTTCGAGATGTACAGCCGGCCTTTGCCGCTGCAGCCAGCCACCATGTAGAGCTTCTGGTCATTGTTGGTATCGACGGCCATGCTTTCGATACAGTGGTCGCCCTGGCCGGCGCCGAAACCCACGCCGTCGGTGATCGGCGTCCACGACGACGCGGCCTGGTTCCAGCGATAGGCGCCGCCGACGTCGGTGCGGGCGTACAGCACGTTCGGGGAAGTCGGGTGATAGATCAGGCCGGTGACATAGCCGCCGCCGCCGAACTTCACGCTGTTCCAGGTGGATGCCTGGGCCGCCCGGACGTTGCTGTCCTGGCGCGCGGCCGTTAGTGTAGCCGTGCCCGGTTCGCTGCCCGATCCGCCGCAGGCCGCGACGAGCGCCGCGATGGCGATCGGCAGGATGGCGCTTCTGGTGCTGAATGCTTGCATACGTGTTTCCTCCAGAAATAGATGTGTTTGATATGTAATCTCCATCATCTGCCTGGCGGGTGTCGTCGGCCGTATCGCACCGATCCGCCGCGTCGCCTTCTTCGTGCGTCCGGACATTCTGCGAGCGGCATCAGGTGTCGTTCAATTGCGAAGATCGTCAACGCGGCGAGGAAATCGCGGAGTATCGGCGGCGAAGCGGTCGGTGAGCGATGCCAGCAGGGCGTCGGGGCGGCAAACGCTCCGGCGGCAGGTCCGCCGGCGCGTGGGCGGGATCATGCGGGGGTCTTCAGGAAGCGGCGCAGGCGTGCCAGCAATTCCTGCGGCTGGAACGGCTTGATGATGAAGTCGTTGGCGCCGGCGTCGAGGGCGCGCACGGTGTCGCGCTCCGTGTTCTTGGCGGTCAGCATGAGGACGGGGACGGCTTCCCAGCCGGCCTGCGCGCGGATCACGCCCACGATCTCGAACCCGTCCACGTACGGCAACATCACGTCCAGCAGCACGAGGTCGGGCGCGCGCTGCGACACGACGTGCCGGACGGCGGCGCGGCCGTCGGCCACGTGGATGACGCGATAACCCTGGCGCTCGAGCATGAAGCCGAGGACGTGGGCGATGTGGACATCATCCTCGACGACGAGGACGCTGGGTTGTGCGCTCATGTTGTTGGAGTCGAAAGTTGCCGTAGGGCTTCAGTATACCGGGGGCATTTAACATTCGACGCGCGATTGTGGCATGCAGGCGATCTATTCGCACCTTGATTCAGACCCCCGGGTGCGCCTGGTGACACTGGTGGTGCCCTCGATGAGAGCGGGCACGACTCGTTCAAGCGGCCTCGTGTCGCACGACTTCGATCCACTCCTTGTGCTTGTCATCGATGGACTCGCCCTTGATCCTGTCGATTTGCGAATACACGTCGTTCGCCAATTCTTGCTCCCTGATGGTTACAGGAGCAGCAATTGTCGAGCTTACGCGCACCGCAAATTTTATCGACGGTCAAAACCGGCAAGATCCACCGCCAGTATCCGAGGAGGTTCCGCCATCGTATCAAGCCGGCAGGTCGAACAGCAGGAGTTCCGCCGCCTCGGCCTTGTCGAACACGACCCGTTCCTCGCCACCGATCTTGAGCGCATCCCCATCCTTCAGCGGCACGCCGTTGACGGTGACGTCGCCGCGGATCACGTGGACGTAGGCCAGGCGCTCGCTGTCGAGCGCATGTTCGACCTTGTCGCCTTCGTCCAGGATCGCGGCATAGATCGACGCGTCCTGGTGGATCAGCACGGTGTCCTGGCGGCCGTCGCGCGAGGCGACCAGGCGCAGCTTGCCCTTCTTGCTGTCGGTCGAAAAATGCTTTTCCTCGTAGCTGGGCGGGATGCCTTTCGTGTCCGGCTCGATCCAGATCTGCAGGAAGTGCACGGGGTCCGTCTTCGACCAGTTGAACTCGCTATGGCGCACGCCGCTGCCCGCGCTCATGCGCTGCACGTCGCCGTAGTGCAGCACGGAGCCCGTGCCCATGCTGTCCTTGTGTTCCAGCGCGCCGTCCAGCACGTACGAGATGATCTCCATGTCGCGGTGGCCGTGCGTGCCGAAGCCGGCGCCCGGGGCGACGCGGTCTTCGTTGATCACCAGCAGCGGGCCGAAGCCGCTGTGGCGCGGGTCGTAATAATCGGCGAACGAAAAGCTGTGTTTGGACATCAGCCAGCCGTGCTGGGCGGCGCCCCGTTCTTCGCTCCTGCGGACTTCCATCATGATCTGCTCCTTGTGTGTTCGTGTGTCGATGGAAGCCAGTATAGGGACAGCCTGCGCCGTTGAAAAACGAGTTATTTTCCGTCTTTGCATCGAAAAATTCGATGATGGTGCCGGCCCATGCGGTACACTCCGCCCGCCCCGTGTAAAGGAATGCCATGACCCGCCCGAGCCCCGAAGTCGCCGACCTTGCCGAAGACCTGCGCAGCGCCGTGAGCGCCTTCGTGCGGTCCGTCCGCTACGACACGGACACGCCCCGTTCGGCCGGTTCGGACACGCTGGAACTGCTCGACCGTGGCGGCCCGGCGAACATTGCCGCGCTGGCCCAGGTCCGCAACGTCAAGCACCAGAGCATGCGCCTCGTGACGGCGCAGTTGGAAGAAGACGGTCTCATCGAGCGCACGCCGGACCCGCAGGACGGCCGCAGCGTGTTGTTCGCCGTCACGGCGCAGGGACGCGAGCGGCTGCGCGCCCTGCGCGCCGCGCGTGCCGCCCACATCGCGGACATCATCGCAGAGCGGCTGACACCCGGCGAATGCGCCGAGCTGCGCGCGGCCGTCCGCCTGATCGGGCGCCTGGCCGATCCGGCACGCTGAGCTTTTCCTCGATCAGCCCTGGCGCAGGCCGGCCAGCACGGCCGGCAGCGTGTTCACGCCCCAGTGCTCGGCATAGCGGCCGTCCTCGACCCGGACGATGTCGATGACGTCGATCGCCACGTCGCGGCCCGTCGCGGCGACACCGAGCAAGGTGCCCGTGTGGCGGCCGCGGATGGTCTTGCGCGACGTGACTTTCGCGCCTTCCGCCACCTGGTCATGGATCTCGACCCGCAGGTCCGACAGCGCCGGGCGCAGCACGCGGTCGAACGTTTGCCACATGCTCTCCGGGCCGTCCGCCGCGCCGGGCGGCGCCGTGCGGTTGACGAACGACGGCAGCATCAACGCCTCGAAGGCCGCGCGGTCGCCGCGCTCGATGACATCCAGGTTGAAACGGCGTACGACATCCTTCGGGTCTGCATGCGGCATGGGGATTCCTCGGTCACTGTCCGACGGTGGACGCGTCCGATAATATACAGGCTAGACTGTATAGTCAACGCTTCAACGGATCGAGCAGGCCGCGCAGGTTGTTATGGTCGATTTCGTACATGAGGGCGAGCAGCTCGCCCAGCTCGCCCTTGGGAAAGCCTTCGCGGGCGAACCAGCCCAGGTAGTGGCCGGGGAGTTCGGCGATCCTGCGGCCCTTGTACTTGCCGTAGGGCATTTCGCGGGTGAGGAGGAGAGTGAGGTGTTCGGGCTTCATGGTGGCGCCACTTTAACAAACATGGCGTAGCATGCGGTCAGGAGGACTATCGATGGCAACCGACTTCAACCTCGAACGCTTCGTGGAAGCCCAGAACGGCGTCTACGACGCGGCGCTGGCCGAGCTGCGCGCCGGCCACAAGCGCACTCACTGGATGTGGTTCATCTTTCCGCAGATCGCGGGGCTGGGCCACAGCGCGATGGCGCAGCGCTATGCGCTCCGTTCCGCCGACGAAGCCGCGGCCTACCTCGCGCATCCCGTGCTGGGCCCGCGCCTGCGCGCCTGCGCGACGGCCGTCGCCGGCCACGACGACCGCGGCGTCGACGAGATCTTCGTCCACCCGGACAACCTGAAATTCCATTCCTCGATGACCCTGTTTGCCGACGTCGCGCCCCACGAAGCGATCTTCCAGACCTGCCTGGACCAGTTCTTCGACGGCCGTCCCGACCCGGCCACGCTGGAGCGGCTGGGCTGACCGCGCGGACACCGGACGCGTCCGCGGCGGCGCCGTCGGCGTTGTTGCGTATAATCCGTGGTCAGCTTGTCTACCAACCACACAACAACACACATGGCTTCATCTCCAGACAATATCAGCATGGCGGTGTTCTGCGACTTCGAAAACGTCGCACTCGGCGTGCGCGATGCGAATTACGAGAAGTTCGACATCAAGCCCGTCCTCGAACGCCTGCTGCTCAAGGGCAGCATCGTGGTCAAGAAATCCTATTGCGACTGGGATCGCTACAAGGGCTTCAAGGCGACGATGCATGAAGCGAACTTCGAACTGATCGAAATCCCCCACGTGCGCCAGTCGGGCAAGAATTCCGCCGACATCCGCATGGTCGTGGACGCGCTCGACCTGTGCTACACGAAATCGCACGTGAACACGTTCGTGATCGTGTCGGGCGACTCGGACTTCTCGCCGCTCGTCTCCAAGCTGCGCGAAAACGCGAAACGGGTGATCGGCGTCGGCGTCAAGCAGTCGACGTCGGACCTGCTGGTCGCCAACTGCGACGAATTCATCTTCTACGACGACCTCGTGCGCGAACAGCGCCGCGCCGCCGCCAAGCGCGACGAGCGCAAGGCCCAGCCGCAGCAGGGCCGCCGTCCGTCGGACGAGAACAACCGTAAGCGCGAAGACATGGAAGCGCGCAAGCTGCAGGCGCTCGAGATGGTCGTCGAGACCTTCGACGCGCTCGTCTCGGAACGCGGCGACACCGGCAAGATCTGGGCCTCGCTGCTGAAGGACACGCTGAAGCGCCGCCGTCCGGACTTCTCCGAGACCTATTACGGCTTCCGCACGTTCGGCAACCTGCTGGAAGAGGCGCAGACGCGCGGCCTGTTCGAATTCGGCCGCGACGAAAAATCCGGCACCTATGTCTTCCGCGGCGCCAACGCCCAGGTCGACCTGCAGCCGGTCGACGCCGCGCCGGTGGAGCCGGCCGTCGAGCAGCCGCAGGTGATGGACGAGCCGGCGGTCCAGGAAACCGGCGACGAACTGGCCGCCGAAACCCTGGGCGAGCAGCCGACGGAAGACATAGGTGCCGGATTT
>NZ_JBKYMO010000146.1:0-12136 GCF_047302915.1 Massilia sp. CT11-108
CGCTTCGCTCGCTGTGGTCAGCTCGCGGCGGGACTTCCACCCACAAGAGTGCGCCCATGCTGGGCGCACCAAAAAAAGCCCCGGGGTACCGGGGCTCGGGCTTTGCTCTATATATGTCGCTCAGTTGCGGATCTCGAGCGCCCGGTTCAGGCTCAGCGCGGCCAGCGAGCCGACGGCGCCGGACAGCAGGTACAGGCTGACGTAGCCGAGGCCGAAGTTGGCGGCCAGGCCCAGTGCGACGAGCGGGGCGAACGCGGCGCCGACGAGCCACGCGAGATCCGACGTCAGGGCGGCGCCCGTGTAGCGGTATTGCGGCAGGAAGTTCGACGTCACGGCGCCTGCGGCCTGGCCGTACGACAGGCCCAGCAGCAGGAAGCCCACCAGGATGAACGTGTTCTGGCCGGTCACGCCGCCATCCATCAGGGTCGGGATGAAGCCGGAGAACAGGGCGATCAGCGCGGCCAGCGTGCCCAGCGTGTTGCGGCGGCCGAACTTGTCCGCGATGATGCCCGACGCCAGCACGCCGACGATGCCGAGACCCGCGCCCATCATCTGGACTTGCAGGAATTCGGCCATCGAACGGGTATCGTACAGCTGGATCCACGACAGCGGGAACACGGTCACGAGGTGGAACAGCGCATAGCTGGCCAGGGCGGCGAGGGCGCCGATGACGATGTTCGCACCCTGGTTGCCGATCACTTCGCGGGCCGGGGCCGGATCCAGCTCATGCTCGTCGAGCAGGTGGGTATAGTCCGGCGTCGAGACGAGGCGCAGGCGGGCGAACAGCGCGACGACGTTGATCGCGAAGGCGACGTAGAACGGATAACGCCAGCCCCAGACGAGGAAATCGTCCTGCGACAGCTCGGCCATCAGGTAGGAGAACAGGCCGGCGGCGATGATGAATCCCGTTGGTGCGCCAAGTTGTCCCAACATGGCGTACCATCCACGCTTGTTCTGCGGCGCATTGAGCGCGAGCAGCGACGGCAAGCCGTCCCACGACCCGCCCTGGGCAACGCCCTGGCCGATGCGCAGGATGGCCAGGGCGACGATGGACCACTCGCCCCAGCGGGAATAGGTGGGCAGCATCGAGATGGCGACCGTGGCGGAGCCCATCAGGAAGAGGGCGATGGTCAGCTTGATCTCGCGACTGTAATGACGCTGGATGACCATGAAGAACAGCGACGCGAGCGGCCTTGCCACATAGGCCAGCGCGAAGATGGCAAACGAGTAAAGCGTACCTTCGAGCCGGTCCGCGAACGGGAAGAACACGGCGGGGAACACGAGGACCGAAGCGATCGCGTAAACAAAGAAGTCGAAGTATTCGGAAGCGCGGCCGATGACGACGCCGACCGCGATCTCTCCAGGCGCGATTTTCGTGTCGCGGCTGTTGATGTTCCGGGCCCCGGAGTGGGGTGCTGTGATGGGAGCGGCTCCTGCGCCGCCGTACGTGTTCGGGGTGCTCTGCATGTCTTCGTCTCCTTTTTCAGCCGACGGCTTCTGGACCCTCTGAAATGCTGCAATACGGTAAAGGGTAGGACAAAACGTCCAATCGCCAAACGCACGCCGTTGGCGTTACATTAGCATGTTATTTTTCCCATGTAACGTAAAACACAAGCATGATTCCAAAGACCCTCCGTCGCGGAATGTTCCTCTCTCCCCTGTTAGCGCTGCTTTCCGGCTGTAACACGGTGGTGATGAACCCTTCCGGCGACATCGCCAAGCAAGAGGCGCAACTGATCATCGTTTCGGTGATCCTGATGCTGCTGATCATCGTTCCCGTCATGTTCCTGATCATCTGGTTCGCGTACAAGTACCGCGCCAGCAACCAGGAAGCAGCCTATGAACCGGACTGGGACCACTCGACCAAGCTGGAACTCGTCATCTGGGGCGCGCCCCTCTTGATCATCATCGTGCTGGGTCTCGTGACCTGGATCTCGACGCACAAGCTGGATCCGTACCGTCCGCTGGACCGCATCGCCGAAGGGCGTCCGATCCCGGCGTCCGCCAAGCCGCTGGTCATCCAGGCCGTGGCGATGGACTGGAAGTGGCTGTTCATCTATCCGGAGCAGGGCATCGCGACGGTCAATGAACTGGTCGTGCCGGTCGACGTGCCCGTGCGCTTCAAGATCAGCGCGACCTCCGTCATGAATGCGTTCTACGTGCCCGAACTGGCGGGCATGATCTACGCGATGCCGGGCATGGAAACGACGCTGAACGCGGTCCAGAACAAAGCGGTCCAGTCGGTTGGCTTCTCGTCGAACTACAGCGGCGCCGGCTATTCCGACATGCGCTTCTCGTACCGTGGCGTGCCCCAGGGCGACTTCGACGGCTGGGTCCAGTCGGTCAAGTCCGCCAGCGCCAACCTCGACCGCGCAGGGTACCTGACGCTCGAAAAGCCGAGTATCAAGGAGCCGGTGCGCCACTACGCGGCGGTCGACAACGACCTGTTCTATCGCGTCCTGAACCGCTGCGTCGCCGACGGCGCCGTATGCATGGACAAGATGATGAACGACGACGCGAAGAAGGCCCGTGAAATGGCCATGCTGCGCCACGCGCCCCAACAAGCGGCAGCGACCCGCCTGGCCCAGGCCAACGGCGAGGTCTGCACTACGCCCAATGATTCTGTGAAGAAGAAGTAATCATGCACGAGCAATTTGACTTAGCGAAGTTGATCTTCGGTCGGCTCAGCTGGGAAGCGATTCCCTACCACGAGCCTATCCTGATCGGTACCTTTATCATGGTGGCACTGGGCGGCATCGTCGGCCTGGCGCTGCTGACCAAATTCAAGCTGTGGGGCTACCTCTGGAAAGAGTGGTTCACCAGTATCGACCACAAGAAGATCGGCATCATGTACATGGTGCTGGGTCTCGTGATGTTCCTGCGCGGCTTTGCCGACGCGCTGATGATGCGCGCCCAGCAGGCGTTCTCGTTCGGCGATTCGCACGGCTTCCTGCCGCCGCACCACTACGACCAGGTCTTCACCGCCCACGGCGTGATCATGATCTTCTTCGTGGCGATGCCGTTCGTGACGGGCCTGATGAACTACGTCGTGCCGCTGCAGATCGGCGCGCGCGACGTGGCGTTCCCGTTCCTGAACAACTTCTCGTTCTGGATGACGACCGCCGGCGCGATCCTCGTGATGGCCTCGCTGTTCGTCGGTGAATTCGCCCGTACCGGCTGGCTGGCGTTCCCGCCGCTGTCCGGCATCCTGGCGAGCCCGGACGTGGGCGTCGACTACTACATCTGGTCATTGCAGGTGGCGGGTGTCGGCACATTGCTGTCAGGCGTGAACCTGGTCGTCACGATCATCAAGATGCGCGCCCCGGGCATGGACCTGATGAAGATGCCGGTGTTCACCTGGACCGCCCTGTGCACCAACATCCTGATCGTGATGGCCTTCCCGATCCTGACCGCCACGCTGGCCATGCTCGGCCTGGACCGCCTGTTCGACACGCACTTCTTCACGAACGAACTGGGCGGCAACGCCATGATGTACGTGAACCTGATCTGGATCTGGGGCCACCCCGAGGTCTACATCCTGGTGCTGCCGGCGTTCGGCATCTACTCGGAAGTCGTCGCGACGTTCTGCAACAAGCGCCTGTTCGGCTACACCTCGATGGTGTACGCGACGGTCGTGATCATGGTCCTGTCCTACCTCGTGTGGCTGCACCACTTCTTCACGATGGGTTCGGGCGCGAGCGTGAACTCGTTCTTCGGCATCACGACGATGATCATCTCGATCCCGACGGGCGCGAAGATCTTCAACTGGCTGTTCACGATGTACAAGGGCCGCATCCGCTATGAACTGCCGATGATGTGGACCGTGTCGTTCATGATCACCTTCATCATCGGCGGCATGACCGGCGTGATGCTGGCGGTGCCGTCGGCCGACTTCGTGCTGCACAACTCGCTGTTCCTGATCGCGCACTTCCACAACGTCATCATCGGCGGCGTGCTGTTCGGCCTGTTCGCGGGCGTGAACTACTGGTGGCCGAAGATGTTTGGCTTCAAGCTGGACCGTAAATGGGGCGTGTACTCGTTCTGGCTGTGGTCGATCGGCTTCTGGGTCGCGTTCACGCCGCCGTACATCCTGGGCTTCATGGGCGTGACCCGCCGCATGAGCCACTTCGACGATCCGTCGATCCACTGGCTGTTCCAGGTCTCGCTGCTGGGCACCCTGATGATCGCCGCCGGTATCGGCTGCCTGCTGATGCAGATCTTCGTGTCGATCATGAACCGCAAGGAACTGGCCGACGTGACGGGCGACCCGTGGGGCGGCCGTACGCTGGAATGGTCGACGTCGTCGCCGCCGCCGGGCTACAACTTCGCGTTCACCCCGGTCGTGCACGACAACGATTCGTGGGCCGACATGAAGAAGAACGGTTACATGCGTCCGCTGAAGGACTTCGTGGCGATCCACATGCCGAAGAACACGTGGGCCGGTCCGGTCATCCCGGGCATCACGTTCGTGATGGCGTTCGGCATCATCTGGCACATGTGGCTGCTGGTCGGCGTGACGTTCGTTGCCATGCTCGCCGTCGCCATCTACCACACGTTCGATTACAAACGCGACTTCTACATCCCGGCGGACGAAGTGACCCGTACGGAAGAAGAACGCACCCGTTTGCTGGAAGCCCATGTCTGAGATTAACGTAACCCACGCCGGCGCCGCGAGCGCCGACCCGAGCTCGCGCTATTACGTGCGCGAGCACCATCCGGAGAACGGCACGCTGCTGGGCTTCTGGATCTACCTGATGAGCGACTGCCTCATCTTCGCCTGCCTGTTCGCGACCTATGCCGTTTTGGGCCGCAACTACGCGGGCGGCCCGTCGGGCGCCGAGATCTTCGAGCTGCCGACCGTCGCACTGAACACCGCGTTCCTGCTGTTCTCGTCGATCACGTATGGCTTCGCCATGCTGGCCGCGCAGAAGAAGAACGTCAAAGGCACGCTCGTCTGGCTCGCCATCACCGGCGTGCTGGGCGCCTGCTTCCTGTACCTGGAACTGGACGAGTTCGCGCACCTGATCCACGAAGGCTTCGGCCCGTGGCGCTCGGGCTTCCTGACCGCGTTCTTCTCGCTGGTCGGCACGCACGGCCTGCACGTGACCTTCGGTATCGTGTGGCTCGTCACGCTGATGTTCCAGGTCGGTAAGCACGGCATCAACGGTGCCAACTACCGCCGCCTCGCCTGCCTGTCGATGTTCTGGCACTTCCTGGACGTCATCTGGATCGGCGTGTTCACCTATGTTTATCTGATGGGAGTCCTGCCATGAGCGATCTGCATCATCACGATCATGGCCACGGTCATGGTCACCACGACGACGACCACCTGCACGCCCACGGCAGCTTCAAGGATTACACGATCGGTTTCATCCTGTCCGTGATCCTGACGGCGATCCCGTTCTGGCTGGTGATGACCCACCAGCTGGCACCGGGCACGACCAAGTTCGTGATCCTCGGCTTCGCGGCCGTCCAGGTCGTCGTGCACATGATCTACTTCCTGCACATGAACTCGAAGTCGGAAGGCGGCTGGAACATGATGGCGCTGATCCTCACGGCCATCCTGCTGTTCATCGTCCTGACCGGTTCGATCTGGGTCATGTACCACATGAACGCCAACATGATGCCCAACATGGGCAATGACGGCAGTTCGGTACACGGCATGCACGACATGCAGTAATGGCGAGGGACGATCGCGCAGCGGCACCGGCCGGCCGCAAGGGAGTCTCTCCCGTCCTGGCGGTGCTGGCATTGCTGCTGATCGTCCTCTGCGCGGGTCTGGGTACCTGGCAGGTGGTTCGCCTGCAGTGGAAACTGGACCTCATCGCACGCGTGGAAGCACGCGTGCACGCCGCCCCGGCGCCGCTGCCATCGCGCACGAGCTGGGCCGGCATCACGCCCGAATCCGCCGAGTACCGCCGCGTGCAACTGCACGGTACTTATCTCTACGATCTCACCACCCCCGTCCAGGCGCTGACCGAAGCCGGCAGCGGCTACTGGCTGCTCACGCCCATGTGCACGGCGGATGGGAACGTCGTCCTCGTCAACCGCGGCTTCATTCCCGCCGAACTGGGCGCGCGCACGCGCTACACGCCGCAGCGCGCCACGGAAAATCCGTGCGCGAACGCCGGACCGGCGGCCGACGTCACGGGTCTCCTGAGGACGAGCGAACGTAACGGCGCGTTCACGCGCACGAACGACCCCGCGGCGAACCGCTGGTACACCCGCGACGTGGCCGCGATCGCCGCGGCGCGCGGCATCGCCACGGCACCGTTCTTCGTTGACGCCGCCGCCGGACAGAACCCGCCGGACAGCCCCGACCAGCCCGTCGGCGGCCTCACCGTCGTCAAATTTCCAAACAGTCACCTCGTGTACGCGTTCACTTGGTATGCTCTCGCCTTGATGGTGGCCGCCGCCTGGTGGTGGGTCGCCCGCTACGGCAACGACACCGAGAATGATGAACGACACGACTGACCTGCTGAAACGGATGTTCGAACGGGGCGCGGACAACGCCGCCGCCGTCGAATACGTCGCCGGCCACAAGAACATGCTGCAGCTGATC
Source organism: Massilia sp. CT11-108 (assembly GCF_047302915.1). NCBI lineage: Bacteria > Pseudomonadati > Pseudomonadota > Betaproteobacteria > Burkholderiales > Oxalobacteraceae > Massilia > Massilia sp. CT11-108. Next base: position 6,563 of record NZ_JBKYMO010000146.1, read on the forward strand.
GAGCTGCGCTGGATCGCCGTCATCGGCCAGATCACGACCATCGCCGGCGCGATCCTCGTCTTCGACGTGCGCCTGCCGCTCGTGCAGATGCTCGAGGTGCTCGCGTGCCTTATCGCCTTCAACATCGCCAGCCACCTGCGCTGGCACGAACACCGGCCCGTCACGAACAACGAACTGTTCCTCGCGCTGCTCGTCGACGTGGCCAGCCTCACGATGCAGCTGTACCTCGCGGGCGGGACGACGAATCCGTTCGCGTTCCTGTACCTGCTGCAGGTGATCCTGTCGGCCGTGCTGCTCGAAGCGTGGTCGACGTGGACCATCGTCGCCATCACGCTCGCGTGCCTGGCCGGCCTGTCCGTGTTCGCGAAACCACTCGCGCTGCCGTTCGACCATGCGCGCGGCATCTCCAGCCTGTACGTGCAGGGCATGCTGATCTGCTTCACGCTGAACGCGGCGCTGCTCGTCGTGTTCATCTCGCGCATCACGAATACCCTGAAAGCGAAGGCGGCCCAGCTGGCGGACCTGCGACAGCGCGCGGCCGAGGAAGACCACATCGTGCGCATGGGACTCCTCGCGTCGGGCGCCGCGCACGAACTCGGCACGCCGCTCGCCACGTTGTCCGTGATCCTCGGCGACTGGAAGCGCATGCGCGAATTCAAGGCGAACCCCGACCTGCTGGAAGAGATCACGGAAATGGAGACGCAGCTGAAACGCTGCAAATCCATCGTCAGCGGCATCCTGCTGTCGGCCGGTGAGACCCGTGGCGAATCGGCCGCGCGCACGACCATCCGCGGCTTCCTCGACAAGCTCGTCGCGGACTGGCAGCACAGCCGCCCCGTGCGCGACTTCGACTACCGCAACCGGATCGAACACGACCTGCCGGTCGCCTTCGACTCCGCCCTGAAACAAACGATCGACAACGTGCTGGACAACGCGTTGGAGGCCTCGCCCGACTGGGTCGGCGTGGAAGCGGGTGTCGACGACGGCACGCTCGTACTGACCGTGCTCGATCGCGGCCCCGGCTTCGCGCCGGCGATGCTGGCGCAGTTCGGCAAACCGTACCAGTCCAGCAAGGGCCGTCCCGGCGGCGGCCTGGGCCTGTTCCTCGTCGTGAACGTGGCCCGCACGCTGGGCGGTACCGTGCAGGCGGTCAACCGGCCGGAAGGCGGCGCCGCCGTCACGCTGACGTTGCCGCTGTCCGCGATCGCGCTCGAGAAGGAACTGGGACATGCCCATGGATGAAGACAATGACGACCGCCTCCTGCTGATCATCGAGGACGACGACGCGTTCGCGCGCACCCTCGGCCGCTCGTTCGAGCGGCGCGGCTACCGGGTGCTGCAGGCGCCGGGCCTCGACGAAGCGCAGGAACTGCTGAAGGAACATTCGCCGGACTATGCCGTCGTCGACCTCAAGCTGAAGGGAAACAGCTCCGGCCTCGCGTGCGTGCAGATGCTGCATGCGCACGATCCGGACATGCAGATCGTCGTGCTGACGGGTTTTGCCAGTATCGGCACGGCCGTCGAGGCGATCAAGCTCGGTGCGCGGCAGTATCTCGCGAAACCGTCGAACACGGACGACATCGAGGCCGCCTTCGGCCACGTCGCCGGCAACACGGAGCTGGAACTGACGAACCGTACCACGTCGATCAAGACGCTGGAATGGGAGCGGATCCACGCCGTGCTGGCCGAGACGGATTTCAATATTTCGGAAGCGGCGCGCCGGCTCGGCATGCACCGCCGCACATTGGCGCGCAAGCTGGAAAAGCAGCGGGTCAAGTAAGGACTTTCAGCGCGAACGCATACGGCAGGGCGGGCGCCGTCGACGGCAGCGTGACCTTCAGCCCGTCCTCCGCCTGGCGGAACGCGAGCGGCGCACCGGTGCCGACGAGTTCGACCCGCGCGACCGGCTTCTTCAGGTGCCCGGCCGCCGTGCCCATCGCGGCGATGCCGATCTCGCGGCCGGCCGGCCAGCCCATCACGAACGCGTAGACGGCATCGCCCTTCGCCGTGAAGCGGACGTCGGCGGCGGTGAGCGGCGCGTTCTTCCCCTCGTTCATGCCCTGGTCCGTCAGCGGCGCCGTCCGGTGCTGCGCGGGACCTTCGCCGAACACGGCCCACGGCCGCGTATCGTAAATCGCTTCGCCGTGCACGGCCATCCAGCGGCCGATCTCCTCGACGATCGCCTGTTCCTTTTCGTCGATCGTGCCGTTGCCGCGCACGGGTACGCTGAGCAGCAGGTTGCCGTTCTTGCTGACGATGTCGACCAGCATGTGCACGACCTTCTGCGCGCTCTTGTACTCGTTGCGCTCATAGCCCGGGCGCGAATAATGCCAGCCGCCGATGCAGGTGCACGACTGCCAGGGCAGCGGTTCGATGGCGTTGCTCTGGCCGCGCTCGATATCCCACACGAGGGAACGGCGCTGCCGCTCGTCGAGCATCTTGCCGTTGATGACCGCTTCCAGCCGGCCGCGCGTGGCGATGCTGCGGTTGTACATATGCGCGGCGATGCGCAGGCCAGCGTCGCTGAACGGCCAGAAGGGCAGGGCGGTGTCGTCGAAGTAGACCAGGTCCGGGTCGTACTTGTCGATCAGGTCGATGGTGCGGTCGTGGAAGTTGTCGACGTAGCGCCGCGACGGCAGCGTGGCCCCGCCACCCCAGTCCCACTGCGCGCCCCATTCGGCCGGCTTGGTGGTCTTGCGGCTGAGCGGATGCGCCTGCGCGTACAACGCCTGCGGATCCAGTCCTTCCCACCACTGGCCCTTGCCGGCGGCCGCCGTGAGCACGCCGTCGTACGGGATGCCGGCGTACGGCCCAGCCTTGTCGGCGCCCTGGGCCACTTCATACCAGGTCCACGCGTGGGCCGCGTGGACGCTGACGCCGAAGCGCATGCCCTGCGCGCGCGCCGCCTTCGCCCAGCCGGCGATCAGGTCCTTCTTCGGCCCGATGCGCGTCGAATTCCAGTCGGGCTGGAAGCGGCTGTCGTACAGGTCGAAATTGTCGTGGTGGTTCGCGAGCGCGACGAAGTAGCGGGCGCCCGCCTTGCGGTACAGGGCGAGCAGGGCGTCCGGGTCCCATTGCGCCGCCTGCCATTGGCGGATCACGTCCTTGAACCCGAACTTCGACGGGTGGCCGTATTTCTGCAGGTGGTGGCGGTACGCGTCGCTGCCTTCCTTGTACATATTGCGCGCGTACCAGTCGCCGAATTCCGGCTCGCATTGCGGACCCCAGTGGGCCCAGATGCCGAACTTCGCGTTCCGGAACCAGTCCGGCGTGCGGTACGCGGCCAGCGAATCCCAGTCGGGCTTGAAAGGGCCGGGGGCGTTCGCCGCCAGCGCGGACCGTGGCAGGAGGGTGCTTGCGGCAAAGCCCGGTACGGTGGCGGCCAACCCGGCCAGGACCTGGCGTCGTTTCATGATGTCTCCGTGATGGTTTGGTTATCGATAACAGCACACACGATTGTATGTTATAGATTCAAAACAATCAACGGCTCGGATATTCAACGTGACGGGCGCGGCGCCGGCGCGGGCATCGGGCACGCTCAACGTTCCAGCCATGCATGGGCCCGGCGTCATGGCGGTTGACCGCCCATGCCGCCCTTGCGCTCGGGATCGACCTCGGGCGGTGAGCCGCGTGTCCTGTGCCGCATCACACGCCAGCACACTTCCGGCTGGATCAGCGTGCCGCGGAAAAAGCTCCATCCCTTGTCGTTGCCGAAGACCCGCATGAACAGTAGACCGATCTCGACAATGTCTGCCGTGGCATGATCCTTCCTGCGATTGACGCCAAGAAAATGCCGTAGCTCGTCTTCGGCGCGGCTCATGCCGGGATGCCTTCCGGCTCGGGATCGGCGCCGCGCACGGTCCGGCGAAACCGTCCTGCAACGATTCTCCGGTAGACGGTGGGTACGATGTCGGCCGTGAGGAAGAAAGCGTCCGCGTTGTCCCGGCCGTAGACGTTCATGAAAATAATGCCGACCTGGATGACGTCCGCAGTGACGGCATCGACGCGGCGTTCGATGCCGCCGCGCGCCGGGTCAGCGGTGTCGCGATGCGTCATGGCGCCCGCTGCCCGAAGCCGGCCCCATGACCTGGCGAGGGCCGAACCGGCAACCGACGCGATGTTACGCAAGCGTCCATGCCGCCGCCCGCTCATCGGGCAATGCCCGACGCTGGCGCCCGGAATGCAGATCGGCAAGAAGTATTGATGGTAACCATCAGTTAACGTCCTGCTGCTGGATCACCACTGGGATCAGGTTCGACGCCGGGCGATCGCTGTGGTTCAGCGGCGAGAATCCTCACAAATTCTTGCATGGCAGCATCCGCGAGCGTCAGGACGAGCGCGGAATAATAGCGGCGCCGACTGGGATCGAGCGTCACTTCGAGACCGATGGCGATGATCTCCGGGTGCATGCTCGCCGATGCAATAAGCTTTTTTCTTGACATGGCGCAATAATTTGCATGTAAGTTATTGAAAATGAACAAGGTCAAGCTTACGGCCTGATGCGATGCAGCATTTGACTTTAATCAAACCTCTCAACGGCTATGGGATATGCATGCAAAACTTCGCCGCATTGCAGCAATTTTGCGACAGTGAAGTTCGGTGAGAATCAATTTCAAAACGGTAAATTGACCAATGGTGACAATTGGTTAATCATGGATGTGTTTACTTAAACATTACTACCCATTAACCATACGGAGGCAGCATGATACAGATGCTGGTGGCTGATCGAAGCGAGACGATGCGGCTCGGTGTGTGTACGCTCTTTGCCAGGCAGGCGCGGGATACAGTGGTCCGCGAGGCAACAAGTCGTTCCGACCTGATCAGTAAATTACAAAGCGAGCAATATCACATCATCCTCGTCGATCCGGTACTCGCAGCCGGAAGCGAGGAGACGTTCCTGCGCCAAATCCGGGCCGTAGCGCCGCGCGCCCACGTCCTCGTGTATACCGAGCTGGACGAGCTTCACTTCGGCATGCGGGCGATCCGCTGCGGCGTGAAGGGGTACGTGATGAAAAGCCGTCCCGCCGATGAGCTTCTCGAGGCCGCAAGCCGGGTGAGCCTGGGAAAGGTCCATATGAGCGAGCGACTCGCCGAGGAAGTCGCATTGCACATGTGGGAAGGTAAGGATGAGTTGCCGCACGAGTCGCTCAGCGACCGCGAGTTCCTCGTGTTCGCCATGCTCGTCTGCGGTCGGAGCGTCAGCCGCATCGCGGCCGTGCTCAACCTGAGTATCAAGACGATCAGCACGCACAAGGCCAGGGCGATGGTCAAGCTGCGCTGCAAGAGCCTGAGCGACATGATCCAGTACAGTATCGCGAACAACCTGACGGACGTCTGTCGGGATCGCTGCACCGACCGGTAGCTCGCCCGGTCGACGCCCGGCCGCCACGGTGCCGACAGCACCGCCCGCCCGGCATCGACAGGCCGCTCACGATCGACGCGGGAATGCCGTCGAGCAGGGCGCCGACGGCGATGGCGCCGCCGCTGTGGTAGATTGCCGACTTTGCCCGGACCCTCCATGATCCATCCGATCCTGCGGCCGCTCGCCGTCGGCGCCCTGCTCGACGGCATTCC